>JAUWPK010000320.1 GCA_030611625.1 Promethearchaeum sp.
CCTAAAAAAAATATAAGGCATTTTGCAGGAAAACCATTATTAGTTTGGAATATTAAATCAACAAGTAAAGCCATCGATGGTTGTTATACTTACGATACTGTCCAACGCCTAAACGACTCAAGATTCGGTTCTAAATCACGAAATGTCGATAATGTTGAAGATTATATAACTCTAGGTAAATTAGGTCAAGCATTTACATCTCAAGAACAAGTAGTACTTTTAATAGATGAAATAGATAAAGCGGATCCAGAATTTCCCAACGATTTATTGCAAGAACTAGACATAATGGAATTTTATGTAAATGAATTACAGAAAACCATTAAAGCCATTCATAGACCTATAGTTATAATAACAAGTAATAATGAGAAAGAATTACCAGATGCTTTTCTAAGACGGTGTGTTTTTCATTATATTAATTTCCCTGATAAAGAATTGATGAGAGATATTGTTAATGTTCATTTTCCTAATATCGAAAAAAAAATTCTTGAAAGTTGTATCCAGCAATTTTACCTACTCAGAATAGTTAAACAGCTTAGAAAAAAACCTAGTACATCAGAATTAATTGATTGGATTGGAGTTTTACTTAAAGCAGGATTAACTGAAGAAGATATAGAGCAAAAAATACCCTTTTTAGGAACTTTAATCAAGAAAGAAGTCGATTTGAATTACTTAAAGAAGTATAAACAAGAAATTTTCGAATCGATCAAAGAGAAATAAAAATAGAAATTTAAAATAATTTTAATGATGATCAAAAAAATGTTCGTAGATTTTTATTATTTATTGAGAAACTCTAGAATTCCTGTTTCTATAACAGAATTCTTATCTTTAATGGAGATATTTTCAAAAAATCTTATTCAAAATACAATTGAATTTTATTATATTGCCAGGAGTCTTCTTGTTAAAGATGAAAAATACTACGATATTTTTGATCAGGTTTTTATGATCTATTTTAATGATGCTAACGTTTCTGAAAAATTAAAGGATGAAATTTTTGATTGGTTAGACCAACCAGCAGATTCATTATTTGACATGATCAGTTTAACTGAAGAAGAGAGAAAAATGTTGGAACAATATGACTGGGAAGATTTACGGAAACAATTCGAAGCGCGCATGATGGAACAAACCGAAACGCATAACGGGGGTAATTTTTGGATTGGAACTCGTGGAACTTCTCCTTTTGGTTGGGGAGATAAAAAACCAGGAGGAATTCGAGTAGGAGGTTTGGGAGGTATGCGTTCTGCTATTCAAATTGCTCAAAAAAGGCAATTTAGGGATTATCGATCAGACAGGGTTTTAGATACAAGGCAAATTCAAGTTGCACTTAGAAAATTACGAAAATTAGGTAAAATCGGAGCACCCGATGTATTAAATTTGGATGAAACCATCCAAAAAACATGCAAACTCGGCGGTGAAATTGAATTTGTATGGGAAAAACAAAAAAAGAACAATTTAAAACTATTGTTGTTAATGGACGTAGGTGGCAGTATGGACCCATTTACATACATGGTCGAACAACTATTTTCTGTCGCGAATAGGTCCAATCACTTTAAAAAATTCAAATATTATTATTTCCATAATTGTATTTATGATAATGTATATGAAAGTATGGAATTGTGGAATAAAAACAAGATTCCCCTTGCAGAGATTTTTAAGGAACATGATAAAAATTACCGTGTGTTCATTGTAGGTGATGCTGCAATGGCTTTTTATGAGTTAACTTCCAAATACGGCGCCATTGATTATTATCAACGAAATGATACACCAGGTATAGTCTGGCTACAGAAATTTAAAGAACATTTTCCTAAATCAGTTTGGCTTAACCCAGAGGTTCCAGGACCTTGGTTGTCAGAATCACGTAAAATGATTATGGAGATCTTTCCAATGTTTCAATTAAGTCTGGACGGGCTTGAGAAGGCGATTAAGAAATTAATATGAACCATATTATGCTAACCATTTTCTAAATCTCTCACGGGCTTCTTGGTGAGAAATCCCTTTACCATCTTTTAATTCTTGTAAACCAGTCTCAATCTTTTGTTGAAAATAAATTGCCTCAAAAACATCATTATATTCTGCATCATCCGGTAGGTTTTTAATGAGATCGATCACCTTTTTTTTTACAGATTGCATTTCAATTAATATAAACCATTATGCATTTATAAAAAGCTTTCAATACAAGATACAGAGCCATTGATTATTATCAGCGAAATGATACACCCGTTATAGGTTGGTTACAGAAATTGAAAGAACATTTTCCTAAGTTTGTTTTGCTTAACCCAGAAGTTCTGGGATCATGGTTATCAGAATCACGTAAAATGATTATGGAGATCTTTCCAATGTTTCAATTAAGTCTGGACGGATTAGAAAAGGCGATTAAAGAGCTTATATAAATAAAATTTGCTTTCCCTTAATGAAGAGAAATTGAATAAAAAATTTAAGATTTTTAATTAATCTTCAAAATAATTTTATTTCCAAGCAAAGAAACATCGACATCTTCATTTCCATCCAGATTAAGTTGTTTCTCGATATCTGAAGGAATTCGAAAAACGATACCTCTCCCACTTCTAGACAATTTCCTATGAAGTTTCAATGTTTCTGGCCAGACAGCTAATTTTCGGGCAGCTTGAATGGTTTTTTGTGTTTCTTCTTGGTAGGGAAATTCTTCACCGCAACTATTGCATCTTTCTCCCTTTTCCACAAATACATATCCCGAAAACTCGGAAATGATATCATTCACAGGTAATAATTTCCCTTTTTCACATGTTGGGCATTCTTTTAAAATAATTTTTATATTTTCTTGATTTTTTTTCATGATTAAACACCTTCTGTTCCTGTAATGATGTATATTTTTTTCCTTATTATAATATGCTAATAGAAATCCCTCAAGAATTTCTCAACCTCAACCCTTGTTTGTTTAAATGGGCCGGGGGTTTCAATTTTAAGAGAAGTTAGAGCTGCAGAAAACTTTGCTGCTTCTTCCATATTATTATGAAAACGTTCTGAAACGTAAGCAGCTGTACAAGTATCTCCACGACCTGTCCTTCCGTTAAGATTTCGATTTTTGAATGGGATGGTTATTTGTTTTTTCTCTGAAACAACTAATAATTCTGAGTTGTGTGAGATAAGCACTTCTATTGCTCCCATTTTTTGCAATTTTTTTGCTGCGTTAATTCTTCCTTCATGGGATGAAGTTGAGATACCTGTTAAAATTTCAGCTTCCGCTGCATCTGCTTTAAAATAATGAACAACAGGCATAATGTCTCTTAAGTTTTCATAAGGGATAAGTTTCATATTATTGGAAGGCATTACTTTTCTAGTGAGCCCTTGTGCGTCAACAACCAGTTTACCTTTCTTACCAAGAAATTTTAATATTTTTGCATTTATCTCACCAGTAACTAAACCATTATACATGATCACTTTAGCTTGAAAATTTGGTATTTCACTTAAATTAAAAGGATCTGCTTGCCCTAAATTGGTGCAAATTCTCCTTTCTTTATCAATTGTTTTATAATCATTAAGAATAGATGTCGTATTTTGTGATTTCATCCATTTAATATTATCTGAACGGGAAAATTTAGGGAATTCCTTTATTCTGAATTTATCCTCTTTAGAAGTTTTAGTTAATACTCCAACTTTGTATCCAAGTTGATATAAAACCCAAATTGCATTTAAGATCGCTCCTCCTGTGAATGTAGATTCAGATGAAGGCGTACGAATGAAATCAATCGAAATATTCCCAATGCAAAAAAAATCATAAATTTCCATTTTTACAATTTTATTTCTTTGTTTAATAATTAAAAAAACTATCCTTCTGTTCCTTTTTAAATAGGTTAAAATCATTTTTCTAAATAACACACACATTATTTATTTTTTTATACGAACACACACCCATTGTTCTGACCACACACCAGAACAATATTTCTTTTTTCTTTTTCTTTTCTTCAGTCTTTAAGGTTATAAATTATGTCCCAAAATATAACCATTTTTTTCCTTTCTGTAAATATTTACCACTTTCTATGCTAAAACTTAACATT
>JAUWPK010000090.1 GCA_030611625.1 Promethearchaeum sp.
ATAGCCTAATCTTACTGTCCTATATTCCGGAGGATTATTGGGGCGAGTCATATAAGTAATAATAAATTTTTACAAGTTTTGAATCTTTCGATAAATAAAAAAAATAAAAAATCTCAACTAAGATTTCTTTGCGGACTCATGAAAAAAAATTAATTTAAGATAGAAGGGAAAATTAGTGATCTACGTCTATTATTCCACCTTCAGTTAAGGCGAAAATAGACTCACCCTCTGGTAAATTAGGTGCATCAATCATTTTAGCAACACGTTGCTCTCCTTTACCTTTTCTGAGATAAATTCTAACAGTTGCCCCATGAGCAATTACGTTTCCTCCAGTAGCTCTAGTTGGATCGCCGAAAAATGTATCAGGTTTGCTCTGAACTTGGTTTGTAACAACCACTGCCAATTCAGGATACATTTCTGAAAGCCTAAGCAAATCATGTAAATGTAAATTAAGCAGCTGCTGTCTATTTGCTAAAGTGCCCCTACCGATGAATTCTGCACGAAAATGGGAAATCAAAGAATCAACTACTATAAGTTTAATATTTTTTTCTACAATAATCTTCATACAATCCTTAACTAACATAATCTGATGATCGCTTGAATATGCTCTCGCGTAAATTACGTTTTTTAACACTTCACGGTAATCCAAGCCTTTAGCCTCAGACATTTGAATTAATCTTTCGGGTCTAAATGTACCTTCAGTATCAATATATAATGCATTTCCTGAGATACCACCTTCTGCTTTTGAAAGCTGAACATTTACGCATAATTGATGCATTATTTGAGTCTTTCCAGTCCGATATTCCCCAAAGAATTCGGTAAGACTACCAGTTTCAATTCCACCTCCTCCTAAAAGATTATCAAGATCTGTACTATTAGTACTAATTCGAGCTAAAGATTTTCTTCTCTCCCATACTGTGTCTGCGGTCTTAAATCCAATATTAAGCGCTTCTCTGGCAGCATGAATAATTTTCGCAGCAGTTTTATCACCCAAACCCGCTTCTTCAATTAATATTTTAGAGGGAGTAATTGCAATACTATTAACCGTTGAATAACCAACATCACACAATTTCTTAGCAATTGTAGCTCCGACCCCAGGTAAATCCCTTATATTATACTTAATCGAGAGACGTGGGTCTAAATCTTCTTCAGATGATTCTTTTTGTGCGGTAACTTCTTCAGATTTTTTATCTTCATCTTCATCTTCATCTTCTAATAACTCCTTAAAAAGTTCATCATCTTCAACGTCAGTTGCATCCTCTTTTTCCTTTGATTTGGTTGCTGAAATTTTTTTCTTATCTGTTGCTTTCGCTTTTGAAGTTTTTTTCTTTTTTGTTGGCATTTTGATTCTTATTCCTTATCTATATTTTATATACTTATTATTACTTAATTTAAAAAGGAGCCTATTGAAGATTTATTAAATCATTATATCGCTATCTATCTTTAAAAACTTCGGGAAAATAAAATATCTAAAAACTAAAATTATCTAATTATTATGAAAAATATTATAAGGTCATTCATACAAATTTGAACAGTATATAGGGAATTTATAAAATTTTTTAAGAAAAAACTTAAGATGATTTAATTGTGACGAAAATTAAAGGTAAATTTAGAAATGAATTAGAAATAGCTAAAAAACTGATAAATGCAAATCCTTATCAAGGAGAACTCAAATTACGCGAATTTTTAAAACAAAATATTAATTTAGTTGAAAAACTTGAGGTAAAAATCAATTTAGCATACTCTCTTTTGGCACAATTAAAAGTTAATGAATCTTATAAAATGTATAATGCTGTTTTACATGAAGCTATTGAAAAAAAAATTCAAAAAGAAGAAGCAGATGCTTTAGAAGGTTTAGCAAACTGCAATATTTCTTTGGGAAAGATAGAAGATGGAATTTCACTTTGTATTCAATCAATCAAAATTTATAAGGAACTATCTTTAACAGAAAGTGAAGCAAAAGCCAGCAATACTCTTGCATGTTTGTATTTATCTAAAGGAGAAACTGATTTGGCACTTGAATTTTTTGAAAAGTCTTTAGATCTTACGGAAAACACAGAAACTATAATGTATTTAATGGCTTTAGGAAATAGTGCTGTAATTTATCTTAATAGAGGAGAAATGGAAAAAGCGGCATTATACTCAAAAAGAAGTCTTGAAAAAGCAATATCATCAAATTTTGTTCGGGGAATATGTGTCATTCAGAATAATTTAGCAGATGCATTAAGAGCAATGGGAGAATATTCCGAAACCTTAAAAAATTTAAAACAAGCTATGACTTTAGCAAAAAAAATTAAAAATGAAAAGAGTATTGCATCAATTAGCACAGGATATGCAACTTATTGGATTGAATTAGGAGAATTAAAAAAAGCACTCAAAATGTTAGAAATTTCTTTAAAAATATATAAAAAAATTGAAGATCCTTTAGGTTATATCATAACTTTACATTGTTTTGCTCAATATTGGCTTGTTCAAGGCAATTTCAAAAAAGCAAAAGAGAATTTAGAAGACGCCTTGTACGTAATTGAAGAATCTGGTGTAAGTGAATCAAAAATTGAAGTATTAATTTTACTAGCTGAAATATATGAAGGTATGGATAAAAATGATGAGGCTTATAGATATTTAAAACAAGCAGATAATCTATCTTGGGAAAGAAAATCAGAAATAGGACACACTCAAGTATTAATTCAAAGAGGACGGATCTCTATAAATAAATTGGACCTCAATGAAGCAGAGATGTCATTGATTGAAGCATTACGATATTCTGAATCAATAAAGCATATAATACTGCAATTTACGGCAAAAATGTTACTCGCACAAACTTTTTTGGTTAAATATCTGCAAAACACTTCTAATATAAAAAATTATGATAAAGCAGTCTATTATATTTCTGATGCAATGACATTATCTAGTTCAAAAAAATTAATTCCAAATTATATTAATGCTTTAATTATCAGAGGGTTGCTCTATTCCTCCCAAGAAGAACAAGAAAAAGCAGAAAGTACTTTAACAGAAGCAATGCAACTTGCAAAAAACCATGGGATGAAGAATAAAGCTCTAAAAGTTCAAGAAAGGTTATTATTTATCAGTGCAAAACAATCGTCAAGCTCATCAAAGAACCAATTAAGAAATTTAGTATTAAGTCTGGCTTTAGAAGAAATTAAAACAACAACTGCTTCTTACGTAGAATCATCAATTACAGAAGATGATATAGCTAATACGTTTATTGTTTCTTTTAAATTTGATGAAAATTTGGGACCAGTTATTCATGAAGTGGAAAATGTTGATTTAAATGACCTTGAATGGAATAAAAAAATTGTTATGACAGGAAGTCTTTTTTCAATTACTCTGGGACAAGGTCAAGCTTATCACGAGGGGCTTTTTGGACCACTTCCATTTGGAGAAAAAGATTTAAGCTCAATTGTTTACACATTACTTATTGGAGATTCGACTCAAGTTCAAGAAAGAACACGAAACCAAACATATCTTTTATTATGTTTGGTATTTACTAAAAAAATGGGACCAATTTTTTATGATCGTCAAAAATTAAAGGAAATTTTCGATAGCCAAACTAAAAATTTGAAAAATATTGAAGATATTGATAGTAATTTTCTTGAATTTCTACGTAAAAAAATAATATCGGAAATGTTGGTAGATTTATTACCTATTTAGAAACAAAATTCAAAAATAGAAATATCAATTTTTAATCGAAAAAAACATTATTTGAATTTATTATTCAGTATTTTTCACGGAAATCTCAAAGATAAACATGATAACCCACCATCCATCTTCTTAAATTCTGACATGTCCAATTCAATTATGATATAATTCAACTTAGTGAGTGTCTCCTTCAAATTATTATAACCTTTTGGCATAATTAAATAATTATTAACGCGAATGCAATTTGCTGCATATTCTTCATCTTTCTCAACTTGTATAATTTCAAATTTTTGGAAAAGAGGATTATCCCTAAATTCATCAATAGAAAGCAAACGATTATCAAGGATGTAATTCACACCTGATTTTAAATGCAAACTTTCTTTCATTTCAACAACCTGACTTGTAAAACCATAAGAACCAAGGATTTTTGCTAATTGGCTTGCCCCTTCCTTATTAGTTCTTGATGAAAGCCCAATATAATAACATTTATTGATCCGCATAACGTCGCCTCCATCCAAAGTTCCTGGTGCTTCTATCCTTTCGATTTTTTCATAATTATATTTATCATTTAAAATTTTCAAAATTGCATGCACTTCTCCTTTCCGCGATTGTGCACCAGGATTTGTTATAACAGCACATTTTTCATTTATAATGGCAATATCTTCAACAAAGGTCGAATCTGGATATTTTTCACCTGCCTCTAAGATATGAATTTCTAATCCACATTTTCTTAGGGCTTTGATATAATTTTCATGTTGCTCTAAAACTATCTCATAATTTGGCAATCCTAAACTCGATGTTGTCAACCCTTTGCTAAAATTTTTGCATGGTTTTCTTACTATTGCACTTCTAAACATTTTTCATTCAGTTTTATTAGTTCTTTCAGTTTTTTCAGGTCTTTCGATTCTAAAAGAAAAAAAAGAGAAGAGTTATTTCTTCTTTCGTTTAATTATTTGGCTTAAACCAAAGTAAATTATTTGTATACCTAAAATTATGCCCACAATGATAAGCCCTTCATTGGAAACAAAAGGTAAAAGACGAATCTGCACTTGCACATTTTCCATATTTGAAAGTAAACTTTGACCATAATCATTCTCAGCCACAACTACATAGTAATAAGCACCAGTTTCGTTTATTGTATCAATATAGAAACTATTATTTGTAGATGCCAAAGCAGTCAAGCCTGAGAGAGAAGAAATTGGCGATAATTCACGATACAAGTGATAATTGTCACAACATGCAACATCTGACCAATCAATATTCACACTCCCTGAAGAACTAAAGTTTGGAATTATAGAATATAATTGAGGTGATTTAGGCGGTCCTACAAGTTTTTTATAGAATATATCGTAATCTACTTCAGCATCAAGGGTTGTATAATCATACCAAACAACATGAATCAATCCTCCATTTCCTACGGATATAGCTGGTTCGTAAGAATAACTTGTACTTTCTGATGAAATTAATTGAGTAGTGGACCACAAACCAGATATAGGATCTTTGAAATTGTAGAAAATATCACCATCACTACCTGCTTCCAAAATATCAGAATAATCAACATAAACTATATGTGCAGATCCCGAAGAATCAACTGCAATGCAAGGCTTAATACTAGCAGAATCACTTAAAGGTGATACGAGTTCTGTAGATGACCAATCTGCTGTAGCTTGATGTTTGTATTTATAGAAAATATCAGAATCACTTGCACCTGCCCCCAAATAATCTGCTGCATCAGACCAGGTAATGTGTATATTATCATAAGAATCAACCGCTATGGAAGGATGATCTTTTGCATCGCTCCCAACTATTGATAATACTTCTGTAACCGACCATGAATCAGTTGCTGAATCCAAAAATCTATAGAAAATATCAGAGTCTGAATCGGGTCCATAACTTGCTGCATCACGCCAAACTAGGTGAACATTATCTAAAGAATCTATAGCTAAACTTGGTACATCAGAATACAGATCACTTACTGTAGATATATCTTCAGCAGTTCCCCAATTTCCTGTTCCAAAGTCTCTTTTCTTGTAATAAATATCCTTATCCCCTTCACCATCATCATCAGTTAGTTCTTCCCATACAATATGAACATCTCCTACAGAATCCACAATTACAGCAGGGTTATAGGAAACAGCAGCACTTTCTATAGAAATCACTTCTGTTGTGGTCCAGGAAGAAGTATTTACATCCAATTTCTTGTAAAAAACATCGTACTCTGTTCCGGAACTTTCAAAATCTGTATTATCATGCCAAACAACATGTAAATTATCTTCAGAATCCATAAAACATGAAGGCCGCAAAGAACTCATGGTGCTTTCTGTGGATATAACCTCTGTAGTTTTCCATGTAGCTGTAATCTTATCCCATCTTTTATAGAAAATATCGTAATCTGTTCCCGAACTATCATAGTCTGTCCAATCATCCCAAATGACATGAATGTTTTCTTCGGAATCAACAGCTATTACAGGACTGTGTGAATGAGATGTACTTTCTGTCGAGATTACTTCTGTCTCTGTCCACCACCTTATTTGATCAACACTTCCAGCCCTTGGATGATTATTGGTGATTGTTGAAAGATTAGCAGTTATCATTTCCCCATTTGTATAAACCCCTAAGAAAATGATAGAAATAATACACATACTTTTTGTGATTTTTTTCATAATACAATATTACTAAATGGATTAATAAATCTATTTTCCAAAAATGACAATCAAAGCAAAAATATACTACAGTTATGATCAGAAACTAAGTTCTTAAGAAGAAAATAAAACAATTACCTAAGAAAATTGGAATTCGAAAAAAAATTTCAGTTTAATCCTCTAAAATATCTAGAATACGATTTGTAGTTGATCTCATATTGACAAATGCAAGATCCATGCGAGCGTCTTCATCTAATACACCAACGATAATATAGTCCAAGCCAGCTCTTATCTTTTTTACTTCTCTTTCGCTAAATTCACTGGAATTCTATATTGGAATGACTATTTTCATTTTCGGAAGTTTCGTCCAAATATATGCCATAGTGAATTTTATAAAAACTCCAATGAACAAGCCTGTCACCACTGGTATGTATAAAATCTCCCGACACCCTCAAGACACTTCGATTTTTATTTCGTTCATTGGAATATGTTTATGTATTGGTTCATGGATTGCACTTTTAATATTATTGATTTCCCATATTTTTAAACATTACAGCGTTTTGGCTGAAGAAGAAGCATGTGTTGAACAATATGGTGAGAGTTATAAAGAGTATATGAAGAAAATTCCGAGATATATGCTTTTTTTCTAAATGTTTTTTATATACAGAATATGAAAAAAATCTGAAAAAGTCCCCCAACTCAGAATTTTCACCGCATAACTATAAACTTACCATCTGTGCCCTGAAAAAACAGCTTAATATTAGCAAGGTTTATTTAAAACAACTATATTATAATATAAAAGATACAATAGTCGAATATTAAAAATTTAGTGAACTAAATGGAAAAAAACCTTAAAATACCACAATCTGAGCAAGAAGTTCTGGATAATATTAAAATTGAATTACTAAAAGTAAATATAGATATAGATGAAGAAGAATTAAAAAAAAGAATGGAATTACAATTCAGAATCAAAGAATATTCTGAAATTCCAGAAATTGAACTAATTGGATATAAATTAGATATAATATTTCAAATTGCAGGTTATCAAAGAAATAGTTTTATTGTTTATGATGGACATATTATATCCCTACATATCTCTCCAACAAAATCAAATAATTTATTTGTGTTACCTGAAAATATAGGAAATCTTACTGAACTTCAGTGTCTTGAAATTATTTCTTTAAATCTAGAAAATTTACCCAAAAGCTTATGCAAACTAAAAAATCTTAATACACTCAATTTACGTTCAAATAAATTGAGAAAGCTGCCAGAAGAATTCGGTAATCTTTCCAAACTTAGATATCTCATTTTATCTAATAATAATTTATCATTCTTACCCGAAACATTTGGAAATTTATCTAATTTAATAAATCTTAGTTTAGAAAATAACAGATTATCAAGTTTACCCGAATCTTTTAAAAATTTGCACCTTCGTGGTTTAAATTTGCATAAAAACCCAATGATAAGTTTATCAAATATATCAAATCTGACCTGGTTAGATAGTTATTCTTTCACGGCTACTAATTTTACACCAAATGGACGACATTTATCAGAACCTTTCGATATCAATTGTAATGTTCTATATAATGAACATATATATCTAAAAACAGGAGTGTGTAGAGATTTACGACCTTTAGCTGAATATTATTCAAAATCCACAACTGAGTTGGCGATTCAATATTGCAAAAAGCCCGATTCATTAACCCCAAGCGAATTTGGAAGGTTAAAATGGGAGGCTAGACGAAATGAGCGAGAATTTCTGGAAAAACACTTTGGTCCTGAAGATCCAATTTTAAAAGAAATTAATAGACATATGAATTATAGATTATCCTCAGGATATAAAATTATTAAGTAAATAAAGATGAACTTGTACATTATAATTCTTAATCTTATTATTGATTTCCTTAAAACAAATAGAATAAAATGCGGTAAAAACCGTCAGAAAAAAAACTTAGATAAATTTAATCTTCTAAAATATCTAAAATTCGATTTGTTGTCGAACGCATATTTACAAAAGCCAAGTCCATACGGGCATCTTCGTCAAGAACACCAACGATAATATAGTCTAAACCTGCCTGCATTACTATAAACTTCCCGTCCGTGCCCTGTATGATGCATATGTCGAGTTCCCCCTTTTTTAATTCGAGAAGAACTCGTTCACAAGTTGATAAGATAATGGCAGACATGGCAGCAATATGCATTTCAGAAATACCACTTTCTAAGATTGCGGAGACTATTAGCCCCTCCCTCGAGACGAGGGCAGCAGATTCAAGGCCTTCAATTTTTTGCATGAGTTCTCGCAATATAAAGTTAAGTTGAGCTTCTTCTTCCAAGTTTTGGCACCAACGTGTTTGGATAGATAACAAATTTGTAAATTTTTTTTGACTAACAATTCGATAAATACTTTATAACAATTATAATTTATGCAAGCCACTTAAAAAATTTACATATAATATTTAGAAACGTGTTGGAGAACGTAAAAAACTTGTGAATAATATAGAGTGAAAATGATGAAAAATGAAATAAATTATGAAAAAAGGCTAAATTAACAGTAATGTATGTAATGAAATGATTTAATTTTCATTGATCTAATCGCTGAATTAATCAATAAACTAATCAAAGGACTAATTACTAAAAAATTTATTAAAGGTTTTATTTGCTACATCGATGCGGTTTTGGATTCGCTGATTTCTATCGAGTTTACTCTTAATTGCCTCATTACAAATTTTTTTTCCAACATTAACCATTGGATTCGAACTCCAATTTACATTAAGAAGCATGCACAGATAATATACAGTTGTTTGAATAAACGCAATACCGAATCCAAAAGAATATGTAGATACTGAATGGAAAGTTAATTTGGAAGTGGGAACTCGTTGTTCGAGAAGGGCTTGGAATGTGGCGTCCAACTGATAATTTATTACTGAAAGTGCGGTTGATCCATCATTCATTGGGCTTTCATCCTTTTTTTCTTCATTTTCTTCATTATTATCATATTTTAAAATAACATCAGCGGGTTCCTGTAATGTAGTCCAAAGAAGTGGACTGGAATGACCCTTGCTCCCACCCAATAATAATTCGAGAACAGAATGCTGACAGAGTGGTGCGGGTTGATATGTTCCGAGAATCCCATCACCCTCTTTTCCTGTGCTTTCACTAATCTCTTGTACTAATAGACCGGTGAGACCTTCTAACCATTGTGAATATGGCATTGAAAATATGTTGCGATATCCTTTTTTGTAAAGGTGATAAACAAAAACAGCAAATTGCAGCGCGCTGTTATGATCAAGATTTGATTCATCCAGATTTTTAAAGAGCTTGTATCCATCTTCAAGTCCTTTCTGGACTCTATCAACATTTATACCTGAAATTAAACCAGGAACAAGCATCACAGAACAAACCGAAGCGGCAAATCTACCAGAAAGGTCGGGAACAGGTAATATTGTTGCATTGAGTTTTTTAACCATATCGTTCATCGGTCCCTGGGAGGATAACGCTAGAATTTTGTAATCTTTAAATAATAGAAGTATTGAATTGACATCTAAGGTTTTACCGCCTCTTGAAATTGGGATTACAAGTGAATCGGATGGATTTGTTCCAAATAAAACTTTGGAAAGCTCGTGGGGTCGTGAGCTGTATAAAAAATGAATGTTTTTTTTTGCGAACAGACTTAGTGCTTTCATAGTTTGATATGATCCGCCAGTACCGATGATAATAAGGTTTTTTAAGTTTGGATCTTCTATAAAGGGTTTACAGATTTCCTTAAAGTGCTCGAGGTCTGCATATCCATAAACATCAATAAAGAATGGATCATCCCAGTTGGATTTATTTTCGTTAATTTTATCGATTGCTTTTGTGAGCAGTTCTTGTGGAAGTTTGGGATAATATTCTAATTCTATGGGAATTTCTGGCATATACATCAATAATAGTTTTTCATTA
>JAUWPK010000097.1 GCA_030611625.1 Promethearchaeum sp.
TCTTGGGTTTTTCTCAATTCTTTGTATATGTTTTTTTTTTTAGTCTTCTTACCAAGGGATTTTGTTGAATTTGATAATATAAATTATGAAATATTTATTTGATATTTAAATGAATATATCTTGAAAATAAATGAAAGATGATATTCCTAAATTTCGAAAATGGCCAATTTGGACAGATGAAGATGTTGAAGCTGTGGCCGATGTTGTCAGAACTGGACAATGGTGGTGTGGTGCTCCAGAAAGTCATGCAGGAGAACAAGTTTGGAAATTTCAAGAGGAATTCGCGAAGTTTCAAGAAGTAAAACATGCTTTTGCATGCACAAATGGGACACATGCTATAGAAATTGCACTTATGGCTCTTGGAATTGGAATAGGTGATGAGGTTATTGTTTCTGATTGGACATTTCTTGCAAGCGGATCAGCAGTTATCTCGGTTAACGCGGTTCCAATTTTTTGTGATATTAATCCTGAAACTTTTCTTATGGATCCTGTTATTTTAGAATCACTGATAACCGAAAGGACAAAAGCTATTATATGCGTCCATTTAGGAGGAATGCCATGCGAAATGGATCTAATAATGGAAATTGCAAGAAAATTTAATTTAAAGGTGATTGAAGATTGTGCGCATGCACATGGCAGTAAATATAAAGGAAAAATGGTAGGAACATGGGGGGATTGTGGAACATTTTCCTTTCAAGCAAGTAAAGTAATAACAGCTGGAGAAGGCGGTGCAATTGTTTGTAATGATGAAGTCCTTGCAAAAAAAATATATAGTGTTTTAGATAGTGGTAGATTGCCGGGGAAATGGTTTTATGATCATTTTAGTTACGGTTCTGATTTTAGATTGGGAGAAATGAATGCTGCATTATTGAGAGTCCAGTTAAAACGTTATCCTCAGCAACTTAAATTAAGAAATAATAATGCGTTATATATGAATGAAAAATTATCAGAAATTCCAGGAGTTCATCCCCAAAAAAGAGATAATGATGTGAATTCATGCGCGCAGTATGTTTATCCGGTTTATTTTGATCCGGACTTTTTCGGTGGAATTGGATATAAAAAAATGTATGAAGAATTAGAAAAAGCACAGATTCCTGCGGATGCCTGTTATCCTCCATTACATTCACTTGACTTATTCAAAGACATTAATTTAATGCCCAATGTAGACTATAATAATGCAAATTGGGGTGGAGAAAAATCCAATCCAGAAAAATTTAAGAATATCGAGAAAATTCACGCAAATGCTTTTGAATTGGACCACAGAATCTTTTTGTCAGATAAAAAGGCTTTGGATTATGTAGTAGAAACTATTAAAAAAATAAAAAAGAAATATAATATATAGTAAAAATTACCTTTTTTTCAAATATCTTTAACGAATTCGGAAGTTATATCATCATAAATGTAATATTTATTAATATTTTCCGATAATAATTATCTAGTAGATATTCATGGTGGAAAAAAAAGAAAATAAACTCAGAATTTTACTTAAAATATCACTTGGATCTTTTTTCAAAGTACTTCTTTTCATTTTATGGTTATTTATCCTAATATTAATCCCAATAATTCAACAACCTTATGATGTTCCTTATTCAATTGTATTTTCTCAGACAATAGATGATTTGTTATATATTGGATTTCATATTATTGGTATTTATTTCCTTTTACTATCAATAATCTCTTTAATTATCAAAAAAAGGATTCAAAATTTCTTTATTAATATTTTATTACTTGGTTTATCATTTATTTGCGTCATTTTTTTACCATTATTTTCTGTAAAAACAATAATAAATCTAGGTATCTTATTCTATTTATTCCAAAGATTTGTAATAATGAAGAATTCCGCTCCTGTAGTTAAATTCCTTACAAAAATAACTATTCCGAAAAAAAAAAATCCCTTTATACTAATATTTCTAATTACCGAAATTTTCTTTTACTTTATTATTAAGACCTTTCTCATAGATTTTCTTGTTCCTGATAATATGAAACTTGAAAGTTTTGCATACTATTCATGGTATGTTGGAGATGCCATTCTAAACCTAATTGCATTTTTGTTATGCTTAATTCTATATCTTCGAAAGGATCCATATCATCAAAATTTAAGGAGACATTATTTCTGGATATTTCCTGTTATACAAATTTATGGAATTTATACTGCTATTCAATTTTATGTCGGAGATATGAACTTGCTCATATCAGAACTTCCTTATGTTGTTGACCTACTTTTAATCATCATATTAGCTCTTTGGGGATTATTTAATGATATTAAAGATACAATTGAAGATAAGAATAAAGAAATTAATGAAAAATCGATTTTTACAATAGTTTTGTGGCTCTATACATTAATTATTTTTAGTGCATCTAATCAATCTCTCGGTATTGAAAATTCGAGTATTTTTAATGCTTTTGCTAGTATAGGTTTTGGTATCTTACTTCTATTCAATGAAATTGCAAAATCTCAGGCGAAGAATTATGATATTGTGAAATATAATATATTTAATTTCTATTTTAATAGATTAGAGGATTCAAATGGAAATAAAATAAAAAAGAAGCGAGACCAGAAAAAAAAAAAACCTATAAGACCTAGTAATAGAAAAGTGGTAACAGCACAAACATCACGAACATCTCCAACAGATCTTAAAAATTATTGCATTGATTGTGGAGCGAAAATTGCGACTGAAAATCAGGATTTTTGTCAAGAATGTGGTGGTCATATACCTATATAATTTCTCCTTCAGGGTCCGTTTTTAACTCAAAATGTTCCGGTTTTGGAAGTAATCTGCCTTCTTCACAGCCTATTGGCTTATCTTTAAAGAATTTAAAAATTATTTTAGCAAATCCTCGAGGTAAATGGTCATCATTATTAAAAGATACAATTCGATATCCCTCACATTTTTCCAATATCCCTTTTTTTAATCTTGAAGGTAATTGTAAGAAAGAAGGGAAAAAATTAAGTAAATCTATTTCAAATGAGTTCCATTGGCTTTTATGCGCCTTTTTTACATATTTAACTTCTTTTTTATCACTAGATTTGATAGGTATGAAATAGTCTGGAATAAGAGATTGGAAAAAGAACATTTTTTTGGGACGCTGTGTTGGATTCATCCATTTTAGGGCAAAATAATAGTTTTTACCAACAGCCATATGATCTACATGCCCGTCCATGTAAATGAAAGGATCTGGCCCGATAATAACATCTGGATTCAACTTTAATATGAATTTTTGTAATCTAAATATTGCTTTTTTATTGTGCGGAACATATCCATCAATATAATTCATCCAGTGCAATTTAACTAAGGAATTCCCATTCAAATCTTTTCCATATGCATTTGCAGCTTTTAACATTTCAGATCTTCTTATCTGCTGGATTCTTTTTCCTTTAAATTCAGCTATAGGAGTTCCATATTCATCACAAGTTGCAAGAACTTGATGAACTTCCCACCCAAATCTGATTGCTTGGATACAAAAATTAGCACAGAATGCTTCTCCATCATCTGGATGAGGGTTTATAAATAAAAGCTTGGGCTTTTTCACAAGTATAATATTATTTTTGATCACTAAAATTGATTCGAAATTTAAATTTTTTTTAAGTAGTTTTCATTCTCAATTGAATAATCGTAGGGCTGAAAGAACTCCATGACAATTACAAGTAGTACTTATTAGAATTTCTATTGGTAAATTGTTTGAGTTATGTTCAATGAAGGTAGAGAGTTTATCAAATTGATTTTTTATCAACTTTCCTTCAATACCACCATAACCTGGTCCAATTTGTGTGCTATTAAAACCAAAATAATTATTTCTCAAGAGTTGTTGTTCTAAAAAATCTGAAACTGTAATTGGCTTTTTTCTTTTATGAATTGGGCAATAACCTAATGGGCTTGGACAATTATCTGGACATTTTTCATCCCAATCTGCATAAGAGATATATATCTCTGGATTATCAAATGAAAATATAAACATTTCGTCGGGTTTTTTAAAGGAAGATTGGGGTTTAATTTGAGTTAAATCGATATTTGGAAAATTTTTGTTTATGAAAACCTTTATTATTTCAAAAATTACATGTATTGGGGCTGTAGGGACTAAGTATTTAGGTGTTTTTATTTTCAAGAATTTATAAACAGTCTTTATATTTCCTTTGATGAAAAAAATCCTATTTTGTATACGTTCTGATTTGTATTTTGTGTTATCTAATAAAATTCTTCTATGGGCTTCTTCAAATTTAATTTTAGGAAATTCTTTTGCTAATAAGCAATCTGCATCATTATCAAAAATGAAAGAAAGAATAGGTTTTTTTATAGTTTTAATAAATTGGGAACCAAATTTCCCACCACCGAAGATGATATTGTAATCGGGCAATGTTTTCCCCTGCTTTAATCATTGTGCTTAAGAAAAATACCTTTTTGAAAATAATTCTAAAATTATCTCCGAAATTGAGTATGGATCGGAACCAGTTTTATAGGAAAGGATTTGATCCACGAAATCATTGATTTTAGGATTTGAAAAAATTAGATGTTCAATATCTTTATTCTGAAAATATTTAATTATATCAACTACATAGTGTTTATAACGGTAAGCTAATCGTTTTTTCTTTAATCCTGATGTTTTGGAAAATTCACGGTGAGATTCAATAAGTTTAATTAATTCTGGGACATTTTCTCCAGATAAAGCATTTGTTTTAATAACAGGTGGGCGCCATTTTTTTGATTTTACAATTCGAACATTATGGTTAATTTGATCAACCACTATATTTTCTCCAATATCCAACATAGTTTCTAATTCGTTAACTCGTTTATCCGCTCCATCCCTATCCATTTTGTTTACTACAAAAATATCCGTGATTTCTGTTATTCCAGCTTTAATTGCTTGAATTTCATCACCCATCCCTGGAGGCATAATAACTAGGGTAGTGTGCGCGCTTTTGAAAATATCTATCTCAGATTGACCTACTCCTACAGTTTCAACAATAATTAAATCAGATCCGTATGCATCTAAAATATGAATTGCTTCTTTAGTAGCCATTGCCAGGCCACCAAGTTTTCCACGATTGGCCATAGAACGAATGAAGAGATTCTTGTTGGTAAAATTTGATTTCATCCGGATTCTATCACCCAAAAGTGCTCCTCCTGAAAAAGGGGATGTTGGATCAACTGCGATAATGCCTACTTTTAATCCTTTTTTCAAGTATTCTGATGCCACTTGGTTTGTTAAAGTAGATTTTCCTGAACCTGGTGCTCCAGTGATTCCAATGATAAATGATTTTCCAGTTTCTGGGTATATTTCTTTAAGAATTTTCTTAGAAACCTCCGGACCGCCATTTTCTACCTTAGTAATTAACCTAGCTACTGCCCGTCTATCTCCTTTTCTCATCCTTTCTATCAAATTTTGTAATTCAAATTCAGCTTCTGATGATTTTTTCAATGGTTCCATTAATAATCCTCTAATTTAACAATAATTTATTGGAATTTACCTTTTTAGATGCCCTTTAATATAATCAACAATTTCTTGAATTTTAGTTCCTGGACCAAATATTTCAGAAATACCAACTTCTTTCATTTTAACAATATCCTCGTCTGGTATAATCCCTCCTCCCAGAACTAATACATCATCAATTCCTTCTTCCTTAAATTTCTTCATAATCTCTGGGAAGAGAACTGTGTGAGCTCCCGAGAGAATTGAAAGAAGTAAAACATCAGGATCTTCTTGAACAACAGATTCAACAATATCATCAGGAGTTTGATGAAGTCCTGTATAAATTATTTCCAATCCTGCATCTCTTAATCCTCTGGATATTACTTTTGCTCCTCTGTCATGCCCGTCAAGTCCTGGTTTAGCAACTATACATCTAATATTTTTTCCCATTTTGATTACCAACTATTTTAATCTTGATTTTCTCTATAAATTAAAAAATACTTTCTTCTCTATATACTTCGAATACTTTTCTAAAAACATCAATAATTTCTCCTACAGAACAGTAAGCTTTTACTGCAGTCAGAATATAAGGAATTAAATTTTCAGTTCCTTGAGCAATTTCTTTGATCTTTTCTAAACTTTTTTGAGCTAAAGCTTCATCTCTTTGAGCTTTAACATTATTAAGACTTTCAATTTGTTCATTTGAAACCTCATCGGAAATTTTTATTAATTCGGGTGGTTCAATTGTCTTCCCTTCGAATTTATACTTATTGACGCCTACTTGGATCTGTTCTTTTGCTTCTAATTCCCTTTGGAATTGATATGAAGCATTTGCAATCTCGCGTTGATAGAAATTATTTTTAACTCCAATAATTGAACCCTTAAGAATGGAGCCTTTGCCCATTTCTTTTATTTTTGTAAAATAATTTTCACATTCTTCTTCCATTTTATTAGTTAGAGCTTCAACGTAATAGCTTCCGCCTAGAGGATCAATAACATCTGCCACACCTGATTCTTCTGCAATTATTTGCTGTGTTCTAAGTGCTATTCTAACCGCGTCTTCTGAAGGAAGTGCAAGCGCTTCATCAAAGGAATTTGAATGTAAGGATTGAGTTCCACCTAATACTGCTGCTAAAGCTTGAAGAGTCACCCGAATAATATTATTATAAGGCTCTTTTGCAGTTAGGGATACTCCCGCTGTTTGAGTATGAAAACGTAAACGCCATGATTTAGGATCCTTTGCACCATAATCTTCTCGTAAATGTTTAGCCCAAATACGACGTGCAGCTCTATATTTTGCAATTTCTTCAAAGAAATTATTATGTGCATTGAAGAAATGTGATAACCTGGGTGCAAAATCATCGATATTCAACCCGCGTTCAATTCCCGCTTCAACATATGCTAAACCATTTGCAAGTGTAAAAGCTAGTTCTTGAACCGCAGTTGATCCAGCTTCTCGAATATGATAACCAGAAATACTAATCGTATTCCATTTAGGAACATTTTTGGTGCAAAATTCAATTGTGTCTACAATTAATCTCATTGAAGGTTCTGGAGGAAATATATATGATTTTTGAGCTTGATATTCTTTAAGGATGTCATTTTGAATTGTACCTGTTAATTTATTCATCGGAACTCCTTGTTTTTCCCCAACTGCTAAATACATACATAGTAAAATTGATGCGGGAGCGTTAATTGTCATTGAAGTTGATATTTTTGATAAGTCTATACCATCAAAAAGCTGTTCCATGTCAGCTAGAGAATCGATTGCAACACCTTCTTTTCCAACTTCTCCTGCACTCATTGGACTGCTGCTTTCATATCCATATATTGTTGGTAAATGAAAAGCTACGCTTAATCCTGTTTGACCATTGGCAATTAAATATTTAAATCTTTTATTGGTTTCTTTAGCATTTCCAAGTCCGGCGAATTGTCTCATAGTCCAAAAGCGAGCACGATAACTGGTTGGTTGAGCAGCGCGAGTATATGGATATTCTCCAGGGAAACCAAGATCTTTTATGTAATTCAAGTCCTTGATATCTTCAGGAGTGTATAATGAGTTTATTTTAATATTAGAAAGATTTTTGAATACTCTTTTTCGTTCTGGAACTTTTTCTAAGGATTTTTTAACAATTTCATCTGTCCATCGTTCTTTTTCCTTTTTAATAATTTCAAAATTCTCTCGATTTTTCTCTGTTGATGTCATTTAAATCGGTCCTATTTTAAAAAAACGCGGTTTAATTATAAGTTATTTGGTAAAAAAATTTCATTTAAAATTCAATTCCCGGACGTGCAAGGATTCCTTTTTGGAAAGGGTGTTTAATCTCATCGAGATGAATTACGTAATCTGCAACACTTTCCAGTTCTGGAATTTTTTGATGACCTGTTATAATAACTTCAATATTTGGATTTTTTTCTTTCAATAATAGCAAAAACTCTTCTATCTTCCACAAATTTAATTTAATCATAGAACCAACTTCATCAAGGACAATTAAATCATATTCTTTCGATGTAAGTACTTCTTTTACTTTATTCAATGCATTTTCTGCCATTTCTAATTGAGCAGCAATTTGTTTTTCAGATTTAATAAAATTAAATTCTCCGAATTGAATAATAGGAACATTTAGTCTTTCGGTTAATGTAATATATTCGCCATAGAAAAAGCCTTTCTGGGCGGTAGGATCATGTTTTTTTAAGAATTGTATGATTATCGTTCGTAAATTTCTTCCTAGAGCCCTAACTATATGTCCAAGCCCTATTGAAGTTTTACCACACCCCATGCCAAAGTAGTAGTGAATCAATCCAGTTTTGAATTTATCTGATGACATTATATAACAATTATATTTAATCAAATTTGATTTTTTACTCGATTATTCGTAAAAAAAATTAAAAGAGGAAATTCATGAGGTAAATTAATATTTCAGAAAGAAATTCATTAGCGAAACTTTTTTCGATAAGGATAAGTTCTTGTAAATCTGCTCTCCACACAACAGATCATTTTCTTCTGGGTAACCAAATATCAGGAAAGCAATTTTTGTACAAAATCTTGAAAAGAAATAACAACCTTTGCAACTTCCGTATATTTTTGTAATATATGAAAATGTCTATCATCCGAAATAAGGACTGGGATCTCATGAACTTCAGCTGATGCTACAATCAACACATCTGGAATTGGAATTAATTTACCATCTATTCGTAGTTTTAAGACAATTTCTAAAGCTTTATCTGTAATTTTTTGATTAAGATCTATGATTTGAAAATTTTTATAGGTTTTAGAGGATTTTGGATATTCTAAAATTGTAATTTTTGATACATAGTTTATTAATTTAAATTCTTTTAATTTCTCGTAGACAGCAGCATTTTCTGATCGAACAAGTTTAATTATGGAGTTTGTATCAAATAACCATCGCAGATTTTCTTCAAGATTAGATTGCTGCATAATCACTCCTCGAGTTCCAACAATTTCAGATTATTTATTCTTTGTTCCTCTAATTCTTTTAGTTTTTTGAATTCTTCTACATCAGTATCATTAGGATCGGATGAAAAATACTCGAGCAATTCTTTTGGTAAATTCGCTGCAATTTCATTAATATCAACAATATTGTGTTTGTATTTGTCGAGTTCGTTAATTTTTGCTTCAGCAGCATTTCTAAAAATTTCGCTCCAGTTAATCTCCTTATGCGTTTTCATTTTATTTTTTAATGTCTTTTCTAGTGTGAATGTGAAATTTGTGACTCCCATAAATATATTAATAAAATATGTGAATATTAATGTTTTCACATATGATTAAAAAAAAAATTAGATTTCATTTAATAAATTTAAATTTTAAGAAGAATGGCATTAGTGAATCATTCTCCCAATTGCATTGATCGGATGGGGTTTCCTTGCAGAAAATATTGGATTGAATATAATTTTTATCACATCTCCAATTATTGCTGTGATACTATCGTTTATAATTATTTTAACGACATCAATTTTAGATCTTGATAAAATACATTTTAAAGAAATCGATAAAGATGAATCAGATGAATAAGATGAATCTGTTCATTCAAAATTTTTTCGGTTTCTATATATAAGTGTAATTTATGATATAAATTTGAATTTTAAGAAGAAAGGCATTAGTGAAACTTTCTTTGATAAAGGTAGATGCTTATAGATTTGCTCTCCACACCAAAGATCATTTTTTTCTGGGTAATTTCCTAAATCTTGACATCGATAAGCTGTCCAAATGTTTTTTCGGAGTTGTTGGAGTTGGTTAATAGCCTTAAGATAAACCTCCCAAATTGTGAAAGGAGGTTTTTCCTTACCGCGAAAAAACATTTCGTCTGAGATTTTTCCCATTTTAAAATAAGAATTAAGCAAACGCGATGATAAGAGTTGTTCATATCTTCTAAGATCTTTATAATTAAAATTACTTTCATTATTATTTAGTTCGAGTAACACTTCAGATGCTATTTTTGCAGAAGCAACTGCACCAATAACGCCTTC
>JAUWPK010000207.1 GCA_030611625.1 Promethearchaeum sp.
AAGCTAAAGTTTCACTTGAAGAGAGCGATACAATTGGAAAAGATTTACAAGAAGAAATGATACTTTCTGAGAAAAAAATAAAAGAATCAATAAAAACTAAAAATCATCAGTTAAATGAAATTGAAAAATCAATTAAGAAACAGCAAAAGAAACTTGATAATATTAATGATAAAATCTCGGGAATGGAATCATTGCATGAACAACAAACAGAACGTGTTAATCAAGTTAAAGATGAATTAGAAAAATTAGAAAAAGAAAAATCAAATTTTGAAGAGCTAAAAGAAAAATTAAACAAAAAAGTATTAGAATTGAATAACCATATCTCATCTCAGGAACAATTATTCGATGAAGTAGATTCAAATTTACATTCTAAAAATAATGAATTTAAAGATATGGAAGAGAAATTTGAAAAAATAAGCTCCGAATATCAAGAAAAACAAAGTATTATCGACAATCTAGATCGTGAGCAAATTAAACAAAAAGAAAAACTTGCAGATTTTAAGACCCAAATCATAGAAAAGGATGATAAATTAACTAAAATTAAGGAATCCCTGGAACTCAGAGAAAAATATAAGTTAGATCTAGATAAGAAAATATCAGATCGGACACAATCACAACAGATGTTAGCTGAGAAACGAGAAGGTCTTACAAGAAAAATCTCAGAGTTAGAAGAAAAAATTGATGAAGAAAATGCGAAAATTGAAAGATTGGATGATAATTATGATGAAAAGAAAGCTTTTAATGAAAGTATCGAGAGAGATGCTATTGCAGCTCAAGAAAAACTAAAAACTATTAAAACCGAAATTGAAGAAAAAGATAATGAACTTTCAAAATTAAAAGAAAATCTTGATATGAGAGAAGAATATTACGAAAATCTTGAACAAAAAATATCAGACCGCACTGAATTATACCAAACTATTGAAAATAAATATCAAGATCTGCTGAAATTAATTCCAGATCAAGAAAAGCAAACTCAAAAATTAAAAGAGAAAATTGAAAAAACTGAAAAGGAATTTGAAAACAGTCATTTACGATTAGAAAAATTAAAAGAAAAAATTATCATTCAAAATACCTTATTAGCAAAAATTAATGAGAAAATTGAAGGTAATGATGTTTTAATAACGCAAAAAGACAAACGTTTAGAAGAATTAGATAAAAATTACGTAACTTTGCAAAACGAAAAGGAAAAACTCGAAAATCAATATAATCTCCTAAGAGAAAGAATTGAAGACGGTAATGAAGAGTTAAAATTTAACCAAAAACAACGAAAAAAATCAGAAAAAATGCTGAAAGAAGCTGAAACTAGTCTCGAGAATTTACGAAAGAAACTATTAACTATGGAAAAAAATATAAGAGAAGCTGAAGCAAGAATTCAAGAAAGCATGGTATTAACTCGAATTAGGAAAATTGCCAAGATTTATGGAGGGGCGGCATTCATTATTGGGTTATTGTTATTTCTATTCGGTCTAACTAGTTCTTTTCTTCAACCTCTTCTTCCAGATTCATTTTTAGCACAAATGAACACATTTTTAATGATTTCTATGGGTTTACTAATCTTTATATCAGGTTTATTACAATTAAGCACTTAAGCAATTTAAGGTAAAAATTTAAACACAAAAAACAATAAAAAAGGAGTAAAAATCTTGTATTCTAGAAACAATTTAAATGAAATCGAAAAAATAATTCAAGATATTGGATATAAATCAGATGATCAATTCACATCTATACTAAGGTATTCAATTATAAAAGATCCTGAAGTGACCTTAATTCTTGGAGCAAAATTACCTATAAAAATTCCAATACTACATCAACCTCCCATAGAGTTAGTCTCATTCTACCCTTCAATATGTATCCGACCGCGGCGATTGGATGATTCTTTTGAAAAAATGGTTCGTTATTTAGCTACATCGTTTAAAGAAGCAATGTTAGATTTAGAACCATATAATTATGATTTTAATATTGAAAAATATGAAACTCAAATTTCAGAATTAGTACAGAAATTGTACCCTAATCAGAATGTTTTTGAGTCAGGAGCACTAAATAGTGAAAGAGAAGTAATTCTTACTATTAGAAACAATATTTTAAGAGATTATGATACCTTTGAAAAAAGTTATATGAAAATTTCACAAGATGTATTTGATATCTATCGTGATTTTCATCTTTTACCAACCGAACAATTACCTCCTGAACTTCATGAGGGTTTTCCTCGTAATCGTCGTAATTGGGTCGTTATTTTTAAGAAAGATAGCCCTGAAGAATATTTACTGGAAGAGCCTGGTTCTTTTACTTATTGGCGCGACTTTAATCATAAAAATGTGTGGATCCGAACAGGATTGGAGAGTTATACTGTTAATTTATGGTATGCTTCATTTAAAGACCAGAATTTCAAATTAAATTATCTTTTTTACGATTGGATTGTATATTGTAGAGGTCTAATAAATAAGATAATCGAACCTATCTTGGATCAACCACAATTTGATCATGGATTACTCAAATCTTTTAGTGAAATTCGCTTATTAAAGGATTACCTCTCAAAAAACGGATCACCAGCAATATTTCTGCCTAGAATTGTTTATGATAATCTAAGTTCTCCTGAAAAAGAAACATGTGAACGCTTTTTATTTGAAGGAGCTCCTTGTTCTTTAGAAGAAATGAGTGCTATTGAAGACTTTCGGTTAGCAGAATTATATGAAAGAAAGGGAAACTATAACCGGGTTAATGAATTATTGCTTAAAGCAAAGAGAAAGCTTAAAAAATTTCATCATATCAACGGCCAAATCAAAATAATCTTCAAATTAAACGATCTTGCTGTAAAAGACAGAAATTACGATAAATCAATCGAATATCTCAACGAAGCTCTAGAACTATCAAAAAGTGGGCAAGTTTCGATTGAAAACATCGCTAATATTCATCTTTCTTTGTGTTATTCATACGCCCTTGGAAATTCTGCATTTAATTCGGAAAAACATCGCCAGATTGTAAAATCCTTTTTAAATTCTTTACCTTCATCTAAACAAAATGAAAATTTAATTTGCCTTATGTATCTAGAATTTGCGAGATTGAATTTAATTCAAAACGATTATGATGAAGCGAATGAAAATTTCAAACATCTCCTAAAACATATTAAAAAAGATTCACCATACGAATTTTTGTATTACTTTGAACGCTCTCATTACTATAAAGCGGTGAAAAATGAGGCCAAACAATATCTATCTCTAAAAAAAGCAATCGAAACTAATAATGGGCCGTTAAAAGAAAGGATTTTAGCCCATTTTGAGTTAGGAAAGTTCTATCTTTACACAAAACAGGATTCAGAGAAAGCAATTGATTTTCTGACTAAAACCTTATCCATGAATACGGATGTAGATATCGAAAGTTTAAAGATTAAGATAAAAACTTATGAGATTATAGCTGATGCATACAATGCGCGGAATTATGGTGAAGCTGCCAATCAGGCTACGGAAGAAGCTGAAAAGATCCATGAGCGGTTAGATCGTTTAAATTAAGATAATTCTACTTATTTTTTCAATCATTATCTCTTCTTTTTTTTAATTTTATTAATCAATAATGTAATTAAACCCAAAAATATCCAAGTTACCAAAAATTAGTGATTTTTTCTTTGTTTTTTCTAAAAAATTGATTATTATCTTCTGAATATTCCTTATTAATAGAATTGTATTTTTTCTAAAATTCTCATCCAAAAAATATAAAATTCCAATTTTTGGACTAATATTTTTACAAAAATGCCTTCCTCCTTTTATTTGAAAATTTTATTTTTCTAAAATCCTAATTCATCAATATAATAAATATAATTTAATGAAATATGTGATAATACGGTAGGAATTCACCATGAACAGTAATTATTTTATAGAAACCTCATTTAATTAAATTTAAGAGCCGGAATTCTATTTTTGCAACGTTTCTTTTGTTGTTGAGACTTGTCTCGTTTAATCGAAGTCTGACTTCGGATTCCTTTCTTCGCCGTGTTGGTGAAGATCCCTCTTTTTATTTTTACATCCGGGGAAATTAATTCCCCAATCCGGCTCTATTTTTCTTTTTTATTCAAAATTTTCTCTTTTCCATTTTATTGTTAGCTTAAGAAAATCACCTTTGGAAAAATATGGAATATATGGGATACTATGATATTTTTCAATAGTGGTTTTGGATGAATAAAAGATAAAAAAAAAATATGGTATTTAATAAAGCCACCCAGCAATACCTGCAATTACATTCATAACGATTGCAATTCCATAGATACAACCTATTACCATTAATTTCTTTTTCATAGATTTGATCTTGAGAACTAAGATGCATGCTACGTAAAAATGGAAATAACCGAAAAAGAAAATCAACCATACTCCTGCAAAAGTTCTATTCCAAAATGGATAAGTCCATGTAAGAAGACCACCAATGTTTAAGATAATTTCAATGAATACACAGAAAACAGCATATCCTATTGCCCAAAACCACCTATTTGGAAGTCCCAAGATCTTTTCATTTTCATCTTCTGAAATTGTTTTTCCGTAAACTAATCCGCTGATCAAAAACATGAAGATAATTTCAACATTCCAACCAACCATAACTCTAAGGGCAGTTGGTCCTGAAGTAGTCCAAAATGCTTGTGATTGAGTTAGCCAACAGACCCAACCATTCCATGTTTCGTTGAAAAAATCCATTCCAAAAAGTGTTAGACCACAAATAATAACGTCCCAATTTCCCGATTTGCGTGCTTTTTGGATTTCTGTGATATAAATATAAAATATAAGAACTAGAAATGGAATCACTATCCATCCCATTGTTGTTAAATCACGTAATCCATCCAAAGCTGCTTGAGTATCGGGAGTACCATATGACAACATTTTTTTTTCACCAAATTCTTCAATTAGAAAGTAAACAATTAAGAATTTATTTAAAATTCAATATTGATGCTTAAAAATATATTACTTTTTAGATCGAATTTGAAAGATAAAATTATGTGGCGTTATAAAAATAGTAATATGTATTGCGAAATTTGCGGATCAGAATTTGATGAAGACTAATGCAATAATAAGGTGTTCATGTGGAACGGTTTATGGTGAATGTTGTACTTGGGAATGTATAATTTGTAATCAATCGTTTTGCCCCGAGTGTTCTGACGGAAGAAAGTTTGAAGTTTGTTCAAGTTATATTTTTGACACTTGTCTTGATAAGGTTACAATAGAAGAAGAATGTCAAGATTGTGGAGAGGTATTATATAAATGTCCCGAATGTAATTCAATTTATTGTGGGGGATGTGATGATATAAAATTAATTAAATCAAACTAATATAAAATAATCAAAAAATTCAAGATTTATCTTCCATAAAAAAATGTGATGAACAACAAATTTAAAAAATTTATATCTTATTACCGACCACATAAAAAAATTTTTATTATAGACATGATCTGCGCATTTGGTGTAGCCGCTTTAGACCTGGTATTTCCAATGATCTCTAATACATTTTTTAATGACTTCATACCAAATCGCAATATTTCTTTACTAATTATATATTCATTAGTATTACTGGGTTTATATTTAATTAGGAGTATTGCTAATTATATTATGGCATATTGGGGTCATATGGTTGGCATTAAAATGGAATTTGATATGCGTATTGATTTGTTTAAACATTTTCAAACAATGCCGTTCTCTTTTTATGATGATAGGAAGACAGGACAATTAATGAGCCGTTTAGTAGGGGATTTACGTGAAGTTAGTGAATTAGCTCACCATGGTCCAGAGGATCTCTTTATTTCAACAGTAATGATATCGATAAGCTTCATATATTTAATGTTTTTAAATTGGGCATTAACTTTGGTCATTTTCACCTTTGTTTTATTGCAATTATGGTTCAGCTTGACAAAAAGATGGAAAATGAGGGAAGCATTTAGGGGTACGAGAAAGGAACACGCTTCAATTAATGCAAAAATTGAAAATAGTATCTCTGGAATAAGAGTTTGCAAATCATTCGCGAATGAAGAATTCGAAATTGATAAATTTCAAGTTGAAAATCTGAAGTATCGAAGGTCTTATAAGACGGCATATAAAATTATGGCCGAATTTTCTGCAGGTAATAATTTTATGATGGAAATTTTAAGTTTAGTCGCTATTTCTGTCGGAGCAATATTTTTATATTTTGAAATACCAAATTCAGACTTTAATTTAGCTGATTTAATGACTTTTCTCTTATTTACTGCAATATTTATAAGACCAATAAGACGTTTACTTCAATTTACTCAACAATATCAAATGGGTGCTGCAGGATTCGAGAGATTTTATGAATTGATGGAGCTTAAACCTGATATTGCTGATAAAGAAAATGCTATTGAGATGAACAAACCGAAAGGAAAGGTTGAATTCAAAGATATTTCCTTTGGATATAATGAACATCTTGGTTATGTTTTAGAAAATTTCAATTTAACGATAGATGCAGGAAAAACTGTTGCTTTAGTTGGGCCATCAGGAGTTGGAAAAACAACAATCTCTCACTTAATACCTAGGTTTTATGATATTGCGGATGGAAAAGGAGAAATCCTAATCGATGGAGTTAATATTAAAAATATCAAACTCGAATCAATAAGGAAAAATATCGGGTTTGTTCAGCAAGATGTTTTTATCTTCTTTGGAACCATTGAAGATAACATTTTATATGGAAAACCTGAAGCTACAGAGGAGGAAGTTATTTACGCGGCAAAACAAGCCAATATTCAT
>JAUWPK010000150.1 GCA_030611625.1 Promethearchaeum sp.
AATACTCTACGTGAAAAATTCCAATATCGCACAAGATATGCGATTTCAGCATATGCTCGACCTGTAAAATCGACTGTAATTAAACAAAAAACGTTAGATGAAAATTTTCATAGTCTTGCTCACGTCTGGTATTTGTTTTCAGAATTAAATGGAACAATGCAAGATTTAGAAGCTAATAATATCCGCACAATTTATCCAGAATACAGCATAGGAAAATTAAATGCAGCTAAGATATCTGAATTATATCAAGTTGATAATCCTTTAGTGAAGCATTGTATCTTTCAATTTCATATTCAAAAATTATCCAGTAATATGAAAATAAAGGAAGGAGATTATGTTTTACTAATTCCAGATGAATTAAGAGACCTTCGAAAATGGGAACTTGATAGAAAATGGAGAGTTAAGATAATCGAAATGATTTGGAATTCAAGTTACAATGGTTATTTGATTACGGTTGAATCTAAAGAGAATATTTTAATTTTATATGATAAAGAAGTAGACAATAAGCCAGAAATTCCTGTTTGGTATTTATATCCAACATCAATGGATGCTTGGACAAGTAAATTATATGGTTTAAGAGTTGGAGGTCTTCTTGAAAGAAAAAGATTTGGTATTAGTTGGTTAGGTGCAAGATTAGCTTATATATGGAATATACGTTCAAGAAATGAACTTTTTTGGCCGAATAATTGGGAATTTTCTTCTAATGAAATATATATGTATTTACCTAAATTGTTGGAATCAATTAGAGAAATCCCTGGAAAAAAACTATTAACTACTATTAGCCCTATACCAGACGAATCACAAGCAGAAGCAATATTGAAAGCTCTTGATAACGTTATTTATGCAATTATTGGACCTCCAGGAACTGGAAAATCGCAAACAATTGTTGCTTTAGTAGATGAATTTATTTTCCGATCAGAAAAAGCTAAAAAACCTATACGGATATTGGTATCATCTTTTTCATATACAGCACTCCGTGTTATAATAGATAAAATTAGAAAAAGTAAAAATATTAAAGGAAATAAATCAAAAGCCGCAGAAATGCAGTTAGTGTTTCTAAGATCAGAAAGTCAACAACCAATTGTGGAAAGTACGGATTGCACATTCGTTAATGATCTCGTTAGATTACCTAATGGGAGTTGGAGATGGAATGGAGAATCAAAAATAATCACCAAATCCAAACCCTTGGAAGATCAGCTAATGAGCAATTTTATTATTTTTGGTAATGCTCATCAATTTTTTAGATTAACCGAAAGAACCAAACCAGAATTTGTATTTGATTTAGTCTTGGTTGATGAAGCAAGTCAATTACCGACAGATTATTTCTTATCAAGCCTACAGTATATAAAAAATCAAACTTTTCATATTCAACCAAAAATCCCTCATAAGATATCCTTAACACCTAATTCCTTAGTCAATACTAAAGATCATGTTTCAGAAATGAAATTATTAAATCCAATAGACATAAATAATATTACTAAAGTCGTAATAGTAGGAGATTATAATCAATTACCTCCAGTTCAACCAATTTTACCCCCAAAAAATTTAGAAAAGGCTTTAGATAGTCTGTTTGCTTATTATGTCAAGCATCATAAAATATCTAGAACTCAATTAAAAACAAATTATCGATCCCATCAAGATATCGTTGAGTTCACTAAAACTTTAGGAATTTACGAGGGTTTACACCCAACTGCTTCTTTAGCTAAGAAAACTTTGCAAGGAGATATAAATAAAACCAATCAATTATGGATCCGAGAAATTTTAGACCCAAATAAAGTTGTCTGCGCAATAATACATAAGAGAAAATTTGAAATTGCAGTTAGTTCCATTGAAGCAAAATTAGTAGCAGAAATTGTAGTAGGTTACTATGAAATGTGTAATATTACTTCAGAAGAAGAAGAAAAACTATTTTGGAAAGAAAAACTTGGAGTAGTCGCACCTCATAATGCCCAAGGTCGCTTAATTATACACGATATCTTTGAAAGAATGACTGAAACTTCAAAGATTTTAACTAAATTGACTAATAGTGAATTAATGGCATATCTAAAAAGCACAGTATACTCAGTTGAAAAATTCCAAGGTTCAGATCGCGAATTAATAATAACATCAGTTGGATTATCAGATGTTGACCAAATCAGCTCTGAAGAAGAATTTATTTATGATTTAAATCGATTCAATGTGCTTACATCACGGGCGAAGAAAAAAATCATTTATATTTGCAGTGATTCATTCTTAGATTTTATTCCTAATGATCGAAATGTCATGGAACATGCATCTCATAGCTATAATTATGCTTATAATTTCTGCAATCGAGAAAAAGTTATTTTTATCCAAAACGAGAAAAATAATTTGGATTATATCTATTTTAGATGGAAAGAAGACAGTGTAAAAATAGAAAAACCATTAGAATCCTTTAAAATTGACTCAGAAATCGATGGAGACTACTTTGAAATAATTTATTCACCGCACTCCAAATTTAATTCTCTAATCCAAGATATTCCAAATGACATTTACAAAATTAAAGTAAATAAAAGTAATGAAGGGGATCAAGAAATTTGGCGTTTTAAACTTGAAGAAGTTTTGAAATTATCACATTATATTGTAATTCCAGATATAATATCCCAAGATTATGTAAATAAATTTGAGGAAACATTAGATGAACTCAATGACAAAATTAATGAAATTAAAGAAGATGTAAAAATAGAAAAAAAAGTGAAGAAAAGTGTTAGAAAAAAAATTAATGTTGATTTTGGTGATGACGAAGAAGATTCCCTCTTCTAATAATATATAATTTCATATTCATTTTTCGCATATTTTGAACTTATTTCTCAGAATTAGAAAGAAATATTATCATTGATTATATTTTTTAATTATTAGGGGATTAATGAAAAATTGGTAAATTTTATTTTGCTTGGAATTACGTTGATTTTATTTGTAGGTATTCTAATCATTTTTAGCAGAGAAAACATGGATTATGTTGCATTTTCATTACTATTTGCCTTCATTGCTTGTGTTTTAACCAGTATTATGGTACCTATTGAGCAAGTCGGAGAACATCTACCATGGGTGGATTCTTCTCAAATTACTGGATCAACATGGTTGATAATTTTCATTAATATGATCGAATTTGAGCCGCTATTATTCATAATCGGAATGCAAATCATCTGCACAATTGCTGAAGAATATAGATTATTCCAATGGATAGCTGTGAAATCACTTCATATTACAAAAGGAAATCATAGAAGATTCTTCTACATGATTTGTACCATAGCCACTTTAACTGCAGCAGTAATTGCAGATGTAACTGTAGCGGTTATTTTTGTCCCATTAGTAATTCGCGCTTGTCGCATTTTAAAAATTCATCCTGCACCTTATCTTTATGGAATTACAATCACCATTAATATCGGTTCGATTTTAACTCCTTTTTCATCTTCTAAAAATATTTTGATATCTTCTGAATTTGGTTTAAGTTTTGCTTGGTTTATGCAAAATATGGGTCTTTTTATCATTTTTGCGCTAATTAGCACCCTAGTTCTATTAGATTTTATGGTTTTACGAAAGTATGATCCTCCTGAAGAAACGCGAAAGCAAATTTTCTTAGATATAATGAATCCAAAATTACTTATCAGTAATCGAAAGCGTTTTATATTTAATGCGGTTTATGTTGCCCTAATTATTTTAGGATTTATGATTTTCCACGAGTATTCACCCCTAATTGCTTTTTTTGGTGCAATTCTAATGAGTATTCTTAATGGAATACCGGTTACTAGCATTCTGAAGAAAATTGACCTGAAAGTTATCTTCTTCTTTATTGCTCTTTTTCTCTTAATTGGATCAATGGAATTAAATGGTACTTTTAGCCTCATATCAGTAGGACTCTCCATTTTCAATTTAAACAATATCTATGTAGTATCTCTTGGAGTTCTTCTGATATCTAGCCTTTTCTCAGGATTTTTAGCAAGCAACCCGACAGCTGTGTTATTGATTATTATATTGAGAAATATTTTTCCTGGAGAAGTCCCAAATATAATTTTAATAGCATTTCTGTTTGGAATTAATCTTGGTGGAAATCTATTACCCCAAGGTGCAACTTGTGATCTAATGACACTTAATTTAGCAAAAAAACATAAAGTTGAAGGGTTTACTTACAAATCGCTATTAAAGACTGGTGGTGTATTTGCAATAATACATATCGTTATGTGCATACTTTATCTCACGATTTATAGCTTAATTACTGGCTAATTTCTAACACTTCTTTTAATGCTAATATCTAACACTTTTTTGAGTATCTATTAAACTAATAACCTAGGCATTTTAATGATTAGTAACTGAATTAATAATTAAAAAACCCCAAAATTAGATTTTTTTCAAAGTTGTTCTTGAAATTGAAAAGTAAAATGATAATTATGCAACCAATAAAATTTATCCACATGGCCGATACTCATTTGGGATTTCAATTTTACAATATTCCAGAACGGAAGAGGGACTTTAATAGAGCATTTAATTGGGTTCTAAATAAGAGTATCAAAGAAGAAGTCGATTTTATTCTTCTAGCAGGTGATGTTTTCAACACAAATAAATCAGATCCTGAAACTGTGGCAGCTATTTATCAAATGATATCCCAATTTAAATTAAATTCCATGGAAAAACTAAATAGAGAAATTCCTATAATTGCAATTGAAGGAAATCATGATAGAAGTAACTATTTTTCAAAACGTTCATGGTTAAGATTTCTTACAGAATTAAAACTTATTGTTCTATTAAGTCCAAAATTCAATACTGAAGAAAATAGTTTCGATTTCGTTCCATATTCAGAAAATAAGAGAAATCCAGGTATGATTCGCATTAAAGATACGTGCATATACGGTGTTCCTTTTTATAGTTCTATGATAAATAACTTTTTTCCTGTTATATATGATTCCATCCCTGATAATTCTGATACATTTAATATTCTAATGATGCATTTTGGTATAAAAGGTCAAGTTAAATATAGGTCTGGTATTAAAATTAGTAAAAATTTAAATTTACTTCATGAAAAAGTAGATTATCTTGCGTTAGGTCATTTCCATAAACAATATGCACTTCCGAGAAATGAAGAATGGATTTTTAATCCAGGAAGTTTAGAAACTAATGATGCAATGGAAATCTGGGGAATAGATGATATCTCCTACCCTAGAGGTATTTATTTAGTCGAAGTTAAAGATAAAAAGTATCCAAATATTAGACATATCCCTTGTGCTAATGGTGAAAGTGAAAGTTCTGAAGAAATACCCAATCGAAGATTTTGTAAACCCTTAATAGAAATAGGGCGATCTAGTTTAAGATCATTTAAGGATACAATTTCATTTATATTAAAAAGATTAATAATTCATCTAGAAGCAAAAGGAACAACAAATTTAAAAAAAAATGATTTGGAACTTCCAATTGTCTTGCTTACATTAGCAGGAACAATTTCCTATTCAAGATTGGAAGTTAACATCAATGAATTGAAAAAACAAATTATGAAAAAATATGATGTTTTAGATGTTCGTATATTTAGCGGGATGGTAAATTCGAAAATAGATGGAATTGTGGTTGATTCAAATTCTGAGAAATCTATAGAGGAAATAGAAAACGAAGTTTTTTCTTTGCTCATTGAACAAAATCCAGATTATGAACCACATAAAAACGAAATAATCCAGTTAATGTTAGATTTAAAAAGTTCTCTTTTAGAACCAAAACCAAATTTTGACCAATTAAAGAATCAAATTAAATCATGGTGGAAAGCACAAATATCACTACAAAATGGGGATAAAAATGAAGATTAGGAGGCAAATTTAATGATTATAACTAAAGTTCATTTAAAAAACATTACTACTCATAAGAATAATTACATTGAATTTGCGGAAGGAATTAATGTTTTAATGGGACCAAACGGTACAGGAAAATCCACCGTTCTAACAATGATTGGATATGCACTTTTTGATTATCTACCTGGTAAAAATCAAAAATCATACGTCCGTGTTGCTCCATCTGCAGGTAAATTTGGAACGATCAAAATTTGGATAATTGGTAAAGATAATCAAGAATATTGCATTGAAAGAACAATTGGGAAGCCTAATAATAAAATAATTGTTTCTCATTCAGATACTGGAGCAATTCTAACAAAAATCTATAATAAAGCAAATTTGCGGATTTGGATTCAAGACCAAATGTCATTAAGTAAGAATTTTTCACTCTCTAGTATATTCGAACATGCAATTGGTGTGAATCAAGGGACATTTACGGCCCCATTTTTAATGAACCCGAGTGACAGGTCGAAAATATTTGCTCCTTTACTGAATGTACATATTTATAAAAACATTTTTACGAATTATATTGATATAAATCATTCTTTTAAAGATGAAATTCAAAATTTAGAAAAAGAAATAAGCTATATGGAAGGAGAATTAAAGGATAAAGATCAATATGCTGAACAGCAAACACATTTTGAAGGAAAGCTGAAAGATTTAAGGATTTCTTCAATCAAAATAATAACAAATTTTAACAGAATTAGGATAAAATACGATGAGCTGAAAAAAGTAAAAAAAAAATTAGAAAAAATAACAAATGAATTTGTAAAATTAGAGTATTCAAATAAAAATTTAGAAGAGAAACTTGAAAAAATTAACGAAGAAATTGAAGAAGCAAAATCAGCAAAAAAAATCTGCAACGAATCTGAAGATGATTTCTTAAAATACAAAGAATTTTCTAAGCATGAAGTAGAATTACAAGAGAAAAATGGGATACTTAAAGAAAATCTTGATGAAAAAAACAAATTGAAACTATCTCTTGGAAAACATGAAGCTGAATTACATCAAATGTCAATTCAAATTGAAAAGATCAATAAAAAGAGCATATTATTACCCAATTTAAAACAAAAATTTCAAAAAAATAACTCTATTCAAGAAAAAATTCATAATTTAGCTATTAAAATTGGATCTATAACTAATATGGAAACAAATTTAGATATGCTAATTCGGGATAATGAAATACTTCAAAAAAAAATTAAAAAACTTCAAAAATCATTGAAAGAATTACCAGAAATTAAAAAGAAGTGTGCTCTAGTAGAGCCATTAAATCATAAAATTAATGACCTCAATCAAAAGATTGCTGTTAAAGAAGAAGAAATTAAGAAATTAAAGCAGAATAAGAAAGATTCTGAAGGGGGTAAATGCCCTTTCTTGCATGAAAAATGTAAAAATATTGAAGGAGATTCGTTGGAAGATTTTTTCCAGAAAAGAATTGATGAAGAACTTCTCACCATAAAGGTATCTAAATCAGAATTATTAGAACTTAAAAGAGAACTGGATAATTTAAATGAAGAAAAAAGTAAATTAAAGAAATTGGAAAGATACCAGATAGAATTGGAACAATTTAAAGAACAAAGCAAAGAATATTCAGGGAAAATCAAGGGTTTAAAGGAAAAAACAATAAATAAAGATAAGTTAGAAAATGATAAAAAGAATCTTCAGGAAGAACAAAAACTTCTTGAAAATGATGTTAAACAGTATAATATTATCAATGAGAATATTACTATAGATTTACCAGAATTAAATCAAGAAAAAATAGATATTGAAAAAAAAATCTTGAATCAGAAAAAAAATTTAGAACCCTTTGAGAAGATAATTAAGGAATTAAAAGATGTCCCAAATCTCCTTAAAGATATCAGGAATAAAATGAATTCAACACAAGAGAAATATAATTCATACCAAGAAAATGTTAAATCTATGAAGAAATTACCAAAATACAGAAATGAACTTAAAGAGATAGAATCTAACCTCCAAAAAATCATGAATGAACTTAAAAATAGAGAAAAAGAGAAATTAAATTTAGAAGAGCAATATGATGGTGAACAATTTTTAAAATTAGAACAAGATAAAGACCAGGCTAAAAATGAATCAATTAAAATACAGGCAGATATTGAAAACCAAGAATATAATTTATCAGAGTTAAAAAAAAAACTAGAAGAATTAAACAAAATAGAAAAAAATCTTAATCAAAAAAACCAAGATTGGGGAGAGTTAAAAAAGATCAATGATTTCAGCGAAAAAATACGTATCTGGTTTAAAGAAGCTCAATCAAAAATTACTGAAGCTCTCATTGCCCGAATCAATAATACAGCATCTGAATTATTTAGAAAGATTACAGATGATGAAGCAATTCACTATAATAGTAAACATTGCACCACGAGCGGTAGCATCTCCACGACCTAAAGAACC
>JAUWPK010000337.1 GCA_030611625.1 Promethearchaeum sp.
AAAATAAAAATCCTTTACTAATTAAACGATTTATGATAGAAATCGTATAAGGATTCAACTCTCCAAGTTTATTAAGTAAAGTTCCGTCTAGATCTGATATAATAAGAGTTGAATTTTCCATAATCTAAAAAACAGTAGATTGAAAAAAAAATTATTTAAATTTTAATTTGAAGAAGCCGTCCAATATTGGCTTCTACCAATTTTTTGAGTCCGAATAACACAATTTGCCTCTTCCAATTGGCTCATCACCCGCCAAATTTCGGAATTTGTTAGTTTGAAATATCTTCTCAATTCGGGAGTGCTTTTTTCTTGTTTATTCAGTATATTTACAACTATTCTTTTTATTTCATGTTCATCTTGGGAATCTTGACTTGGTTGTTTTTCTAATTGCATTTCTTCTTGTTCGTCCATTTGCACAATTAATCCATCTGCAATTTGACTTAATCTATCAATTTTCAATCCAATATTTTCTGGACGCATGAACAAACAGCATAATTCCAGGCCTCGGGAAAAAGCTACAACATAGAAATCATGGTATAATATCGCCAATGGTTGTAATGTTTCATCTCCTCCTCTGAAACTTAGATAAAAATTCATTAAGAAACTTTCCATATCAAATCGAAAATTTATTTTTTGAAATTCCTGATAGAATTTCAGATAGGGTCCTTCAACTAAATCAAATCCTATCATTCCCGCAGATAAAATACCATTCTCATTAAAATCCATTTTTATTTTCCTTGCTCCGTTAATATTTTTATTTTTTTTTGGGTATATGTCATTAAAGTCGAAATCAATTCAATCATCAATTTTTGGTTTGTGGGATCGATAGCCACCATTGGATATGTTTTTATTTTTAGCAACTCTTCAACGCGATCAGGAGTCATGTGTCCTTTAAGATCTTGTTTATTAGCTAAGCAAACAATCTCGCATAAGTCATCATCGATTAGGTTTCTTGCATGATCGATAATTTCCATCGTTGAAAGAACATTTTTTGGAGTCGAATCAGTTACAATAAAAACCAAATCGGAACCATGGATATATTTGCTGAGCTGTTGCTTTATGAATGCTTTCTGGCCCCCAAAGTCCCATATCTTGAATGGATTAATATTGGGATCTTTTAAAGTTGCCAGATTGAAACCCATTGTTGGATAATATTTTCCCGTGATCAATTGCCCGCGGATCATTTTGGAGATTGTGGTTTTACCTGTAGCAGGTGCTCCAACAATTGAAATTTTTCCAATCGGTAATTTCTGATCCATATTTTTTAAGAGGAATTTACATTCTTTATATTGAAATATCATTTAGATATTATGAGGATAAGAAATAAAAAAAAACAACCGAGAAATACATAAATGCCAAAAAAAATCCTTGATTTAGTTCGTGAATTTAATCATCTGGTTAAAGATTCCATATCGGGTCCAAATTGTATTGATCCTAATGTTTGCCATGGAGATTGTTGCTTCATTCACATTGATATTCCAAAAGTTCTTGCTCAACATTATATTGATCAAGGATGGGCTAGTAAAGAAGATTTCAAACGGGGGTCAACTTTTAGTTTTGAAATAAATGTAGATCTGAATAAATTACGCTGTGTGTTCTTTTCCAAAGCGATAAATGGGTGTTCTCTGCATTTAACGGGAATGAAATGTCCTCCTTGCTGGGTGTATCCTACAGGATTAGATCCTGATAACGTAAATACATCCTGTAAAAAAGCAGATGGCTGGGATATAAACAACCCTGTAGGTGTAAGAAAAGCAAAATATGTATTGAATGATTATGTTTCATTGTGTCGAGAGGAAGCAAAAGAAGAGAATTCCCCTGATAGTATTAATCAGAGATTACTGGCTTTATCTATAGAAAAATTTAATACAATTAAACCTAGCAGTATTGCCGGAATTGAGGATAGTTGGGATAATTTTAACATATTGATCGGTGAGGGATATAATTTAGGCGTTAGATCATTTTGTTCAGAAATTGGTTGTGATTTAGAATATTTTGAGTGTCCTGTTGTGTGTGAACCTGTAAAGAAAAAATTACTAAAATTCCTTTCTCAAAATTTATCGACTTTTATTAAGTCAAATGGGTTTAAGTCAGAATATATATTTATTGAGTTAAAAAAATAGAAAAAATCACAATTATAAATAAGACGATTTTTGTCGGATCACACGTTGAATAAAAACTTAAATATATTACGGTCGGACCATCACGATGTTATACTGGATTTAATATCATCATCATCCATTTTAACATAACCTTAAATAACTATAATCTTAAAGTTTATTAACGGGTAAATAATTTTTACTCAGGGTCTACTTTTTGAAATAGTTTGAAATGGGTAAAGGAAATTGGATGCGAAAAAAAAATGATGGAAAACGAATTAAGCTTAACCGAATTAACTAAAAAATTTTTCAGTCGAAAATACGAATATATTGTTCCTACTGCTCCTATCAAGGGTAGATCAGGTCAAAAATGGAAATTCAACGCTTTTATAATGTATGAGAATCAGAAATACGGTGTCTTTATCCGGGAATGGAATCGTAGTATAGGGGTCAACCAGATTCGACAATTGGAGAAAGCTTGCAGAGATACTAAATTGGCTGGCGGGATTATCGTTGGAGATACATTTTCATGTAATGCAGAGATTTTTGGTGAGAATTTGGGAATACAAGTTGTAGAACGCTCAACACTTGTTCAAAAGATGCAGAATGGAATATAGAAGTTCCATATTCAAATTCCAAATCCAATTAACTCATAACAAAAACTTTTTCTAATTATATTTCTTTCTTTTTATTTAATGTCTTTTATACGTAGAGAAAAAAAGCAATTTCATGATGATACTCTACTGAAGAATTTTGATGAGTCAATAGAAAAGCACGATCTCTATAATTTTGAAGTAAAACTTGATTATGGTATAGAGAAACAATTTTCTAAGAATATTTATGAACTTTCTTCCTACATATTTATCCCAAATGCTTTGCAGATCAATAAATCGACATACTCTAAGGATCAGTTCTTTGCCGATCGGAACAATTATCTAAGATTTAGAACTGCTAGAATGAGTTTATCTGGACTTTTAAACAAAAAAAATGAATTATCTCCATTTAATATGATTATAACTAAATTGAATATGATAAAAAATGGAAATTACGAAGCACCAATAATTAAAAAGATTTCTTATGAGCTTAGAGTAATGGGTTGTATCGTTAAGTCAAATTTAAGAGATCAAATTGAATTTTTTATAACAAACCTTACTAATTTTGACCATTCACCGGCAGATTATAGAACTTTTATCTCATATATTGATGATATTAAGAGTTTACAACTCCAAATGCAAAATCTAAAGGTTGAATTCCAACTTATTCAAATCCCTGCTGAATTGAAAGAAACTTTTTCATTTGTGGATGAATATATCAGCAATCAAATAGAAGAATTTATGACTTTATTATTAAATAAATCTAATTTTGATGAAGAAACAAGAGTGAAGCTAATTAGTTTGATTGAATATGAACAAAAGCACAAGAAACAGGTAAACAGCAAGACTTTAATTGAGAAAGGTTCTGATAATAAGAGCGTTATTTATTGGAAAAGTATATTGAAAAAATTTGTTCAAG
>JAUWPK010000237.1 GCA_030611625.1 Promethearchaeum sp.
AAAACCTATTCCGGTGAATCCCAAGAAATTCAATACGAGAATCGTAGTGGGGATATTATTGAAACTTTTGATTCTGCATCTGGGAAGAAAGAAGGGGAAATATCTCTTGGCTCGGAAGGTGCTAAAGGCAAATTTGTAATGCTTGAAGTGATAGAAAAATCCGAAAATCATTACAAATACAATGCAGAAACTGATATTGAAGAAGATAGAAAAACATCCGGTGTTTTCAAGATTAAAAATCCATCAGATTCCGATAAAATTTGGGATGTTGATGTAACATTTAAAAAGGATAAAGATATTGGTTTAGATGATGAAATTCATCTCAAAAACTTGGATCCAAGTGAAGAAAAAGAATATGAATATGATATTGAGCAATTTGAAGAACCTGCTCTAAAAATATCTGAATTTGTAAGCACAGTTAATGATGAAAATACGTTATCTTATTCTCTTTCAACTGGAGATACAAATAAAGTATTATTTAAAATAATTTTAAAGAATCTAATGGATTATCCTTTAACAAATGTTGTAGTTAAGAAAGAAATTCAATCAGGATATTCAGATGTAGATGTTCTTGGTAATTCTGTAGGATCAGTAGATACTGATTCTGAATTTATTGAATGGAAGATTGATACATTATCGGCTAATGCAGAAGCTGAATTAAAACTAAACATGAGTATTCAAATTGAAGATTCCAGCTCAAAAGTACGAACAGGGACGATTTCAGCAGAATATTCATCACCAAATAAAGCATTAACAGGACTTGAAATCGATAAGTTTGATGCTTATTCAAATAACTTCGTGGGTGTTTTAGAAGAACAAAATGATGATAATCCTGATGCATATAATTGTTCTGTATTGTTCATAAATGAGAGTGAATTTCAAGTAAAATTAGTGAATTTAGATGTAAAAAATGCAGAAACAAGTGAGAAGGTACTAGATATTGATCCAGGTGAAATTCCAATTATTGCTTCAGGTGCTACTTGGACTTCAGAACCATGGGAAACCGAAACTGATGATGGTTTAGAACCTCGTTTCCTCAAAACTGTCGAATTCTTCCTAATTGCTTCGCGAAAGGTTTCTACCTTTGGAACAATTGCAATAGATGATTTTGAATTAGCAGTTGCAGCAATTGCAGGAAAATTGGATTATTCATTAAAACAAATAATGTCCTACCGAATTACACCATTTGATGCGTTGCTTCAAGTTAAGAATACAGGAGGTGCTGATTTAAATGAGATCATTTTTGAAGAAACCATTCAAGAGGGTTATGTTCCTCCTAAACCTGAAGATGTTGAAATTTACATTATAAGAGACGACGAATCTGAACTTGAAGGCTCAGAAGCTGATTGGGAAAACTTGGGTGATTCTATTGAAATCGATTCAAGTTTAATTGAAATTAGTCCAAATAATCAAGAACCTGAAACTGAACATGTTCTTAGAATAAAACTCACTGATCTCAAAGATCATGCAATGGGTATGTTCCTTCCAAATATGATTATTCGTGTTAAATATCCAATTGAAGCATATAAACCAGCAAGAGATTCTGAATTTGTCTCAAATGTTAGATATATTGTTAACACTTTTCCAGCAGGAGCTCCAATTGAATATATTCCAGCTCCAGCGGCTAGAATTCCAGTTCTACATCTTAGAAGGAAAGTTCTCAAAGGAAAGAAGATCCATGCAATGTCACAAGAAGGCGTATACGAAATCGTGTTAACTGTAAAGAATACAGGCGATGACTTCATTGAAAATGTCGAAATGCGTGATGTGGTTCCGGACAATTTTGAATACGGCGAATACAGTTTAGAACCCGCTTCTACAGATAACCTTGAAGGTAAAGATCTGTTAATTTGGAATATTGACCGAATCGAAGCAAATGATTCATTTGAAATTACATATACGATAACTGGACAAGGCGAATACAAAGCCAGTGATTCTCAGTTATCTGCTTAAACTTTTTTTATCTCTTTTTTTTTAATTTTAATTTTGAACTCCAAACTTTTTTTACTTTTCAGATAGAATTATATTCATGACATTTTCAATTGTGGCATTTGATCCAAAAACTGGAGATTTGGGCGTCGCGGTTCAAAGTAAGTTTCCATGCGTAGGATCAATCGTTCCTTGGGCGAAATCTAATGTAGGTGCTGTTGCTACTCAAGCATTTGCTAATACAACCTTTGGACCAAGAGGTTTAAAACTACTTGAAGAAGGATTATCTTCGAATGAGGTGTTATCTAAACTCTTAGAAGATGATGATTTGCGTGAACAACGGCAGCTGGGCATAATCGATGCAAAAGGAAATGCTGTTGCTTTCACTGGAAAAGATTGTTTCTACTGGGCGGGGCATGTTGTAGGAAAATATTTCAGTTGTCAAGGAAATATTCTTGTTAGCGATGAAACAGTTAAAAGCATGGCAGTTGCATTCCAAGAAACGAAGGGAGATCTCGCAGACAAGTTATTAGCGGTACTATCTGCAGCAGATCAAGAAGGTAGGGGAGATGTTCGGGGAAAACAATCAGCTGCTTTGTTAATTGTTCGGGAAAAAGGCGGTTATGGGGGATTTACGGATATAATGGTCGATCTTAGGGTAGACGATCATAAAGAGCCGATAAAAGAACTCAAACGAATATTTGAAGTTTATGATATGATAATGCTTGAACGAGAAGACCCTTCGAATATAATGAAAATCGAAGGGGATGTTTCTCTAAATATTAAACGTGTCCTTATTGAATTAGGCTATATTGATAAGGATCCGAATGAAATTTTGGAATTATGGGAAGAAACAGATACTAAAGCTTTTGAAAATTGGGTTGGTATAAATAATTTTGAAAACAAATGGAAAAATGATGGAACAATTTGGAAATCGGTTTATGATTACTTAATTAATAAAAAAGGCACACGAATGGTTCAATTAAAAAAAATGTCTGAATTATAATTGATAAACTCTTTTTTTTCATTTATTCTTGAAAGTATATCCTCTTGGAGCACTTCTGGAATAAATTAAATATCCTTGCTTCTTTAAATTATCAAATAATTTCTCGGGGCTATAACTTTCCACGAGATTTAATTCTAATTCAAATTTATTTAAAATTGCGTTCTTTGAAGCAATAATCTGAGATTTTTCAAATATCATCTCAATTTGATGCAAAATTTCAACAGATATTTTAACCTCAGGTTCTTTCTTTTGTTCTGGAATTTCTTTTGGAATGAACTCCTTTAAATCTTTTCCTTCAATATAATGGTATCCTCTAGGTTTTTTAGCAGAATAAGAGATGATTGCGCGATCTTTTAAGATATTAAGAAGTTTTTCTGCTTGTTTTGTTTCTAAATTTAATTTGCTAAATTCTTCAAAAATTTTGACTTTGGAAGAAATAAATTGTTTTTCACGAAATATTTTCTTTCCTTCTTCAATCATATCGTCGCTAACTGTGAGTTTTGGAGCAATTTTTAATGCAATAGATGTTCCTTTTTCACCAATAAATGTATACCCTCGAGGTGCTGAACGTGAATAGGTTAAATAAGCTTTTGATTTGAAATAATCAAATATTGGGCTGATTTCAATCTCGGGTATATCATTATTCCGTAAAGTATTAATTAAAATTGCTTTTGAAGCAAAAAATCCTTCCGTTTCTAAGATAGATTGAGCCTTCTGAAGGATTGGGCTTTCAATTGTTTTTTCAATGGTTGTGGTCAGTACGCGTGTTTCTGGTACCGGAGTAATTTCGCCTGGTGATGCTTGATCTACTAAATAGTAACCTCTGGGGCTTGAGCGTTGGTATCTAATTATCCTTTGTGTCTTCAAATCATTGAAAAACTTATTTGATTGTGTCCCGTCAAGCCCACCTGAAGCAAATGCTGCGAGTAATTTTGCTTTCGTTTCAAAATACTCTACATCATTAAAAATTGTTGGAATTAATTCAGATCTGGGAATTTCTGCCGAATATCTTCCAAATCTAGAAGCATTTCCTGTCGAAGCTTGTTCAAATTCATTATTTGATGATGCGATCTCTGACTGTGACTCATCCGCCGCGAGAGCATAAGCGGAGTCATTGCCCGTACTGAAAAGAGATGCTGTTTCCTCAGTTTCACCCTCAATAGGAACTGGATGATATGGTGCTGCCAATTGGGTTTCTAAAATTTCCATTCCATAATGGAAATCATTTATAATATTAATTGCATAATCATAACCTGCAAAAATAATATCTTTTTCCAAATTTAATGTAAAATCTGTGACTATTATCTTGTTAATAACTCCGTGTATTTTATATCTCCATCTTCTGCATATTTGAGAAAGCAATGCATCTGGAAATTCATAGGACATTAAAAATTCTGATCCCATACCAAGTAAAACTTCATTTCGAGAATTTCCGTTGATATCCGCTATCAATATTGAAGTAATACGATCTTCTAAAGGTGTTTTAAGAATAGTGTTGCCATACATATCTAAGAAATACAGAATTTTATCATTCCCACCAGTTACAATGTACGGATAACCCGAAGAGTCTAAAATTCCTATATCGCAAGCAAGAAGTGGTTTTCCTGCAGAAAATTCCCAAATAAGAGAACCATTAAGGGAATTCAGAACGGATAATCCGTCTTCTTTAAATAATACCACTATTTCTAACCGATTGTTCCATAAAACATCAGCAATTTTTACAGATTGAATTCTAAAAGATAATTCTTTACGCCATAGCTCCTCTAAACCAGTTTCAGTAAGTGAAAAAACGCGTAAAGTTTTATCCCAAGATCCTGCAATTATTTCTAAATTTGAATCGCCATTTAAATCGGCAATAGCGCAGCTGCTTACGAAACCTTCAAATGCCTCTGAACAAAATTCTACAAAATTCATAGTTTCTTCGTCAAATTTGAAAATTCTTAATGTATTATCTCCTAAACCAACAATTATTTCAGATTTACCATTTTTTGTTAGGTCAGCTGAACTTATACATCGAACCCATTGAGAAAATTCAATTTTTTGATATAGTTCTAATCCATTAGAACTTAAAATATACAAATTTCTATCTTGATTGGCAACCGCAATGAATTTATCAGCCTCATTCTCCCCAATTGCAACTATCGCTATATCCCTAATAACACCAGGTAATTTTTTGCGGATGATAGAATGAGTATGCTGCACAATCATAGATTTTTCATGACCTTGTTTTTCAACTAAAATCTTTTCCATAGAAAAATTGCGCCAAAAAATACTTAAATATTATGATAATATCTGGATGTTCTTTTGAGAAAAAATAAAAATATACTTATTTGATGTCAGATGGCTGTAATTTTGCAGTATTAGGTGTAAAAACTTGTTTTCTACGCAATTGCGAATAAGACCATATTTGCTTTGCTCGAGTGCGCAGTGTCACCTCTGTAATTCGCGCAATGCTTGCAATGCTTGATTGGGTTTTCTTCTCTTCGGTGTCTTTTGCTGCTAAATATAAAGTAGCGGCCGCGATTCCTTTTGGATCTTTACCAGTCCTCTCAAGTCCAGCTCTTCTTGCGGTGAAAAGGAGTTTCTTGGCTTTTTGTTGTATTGGCATGGATAATTTCAGTTCATTACCAAAGCGGAATATTAAACGTTCTGAACAAATAGGGCTGTATCTTAATCCCAATTCTGGTAGAACTTCGCGAACTATTAAAGCTAAAGATTTATGTATGTTTCTAAGTGGAAGAAGGGAGAGATCTACAACTTCTTCTAGAAGCCTGGGATATCGATGTACCCTAATCGCGGCATAAACAGATGCAGCAATGAAACCTTCAATTGAACGTCCCATAGTTAATTTCTTTTTTGCAGAAATTTTATAAATTGACCAAGCTGTTTCTTGTATAAAATTAGGAATTGCTAAGCGATTGGAAAGTGTGCTTAACTTGGGTTTTGCCTCCCAGTAATTTCGCTCAAGTGAATTTATTAGTGAACCTTGAATTTTACTAAGTCTAGCAAATAATGCGCGTCTTTGAGGTTGTAATTGTTTACCCCGAGCATCTGTATTAAAATTCCCAATAATCGTTCTATTTCCGAAACATCTCCAAAGTGGTTCCGTACGGCGCCTACTGCTTATTTCGCTTGCATTATACGCCCTG
>JAUWPK010000102.1 GCA_030611625.1 Promethearchaeum sp.
TCCAAGATAATTTAAAAGAACCAAATTTTAGAATTTGCAATATTGTTTTAACTTACAATTTTCTAAATGACCATAATTTATTAAAATCATTTTTTAAAGCAATATTATAATATCAATAATAAAAAGGCATATCAATATGGGTAAGAAAAAGAAAAAAAATGGAAAAGCTCTACCGAACACATTTGGAATGTTTACTGGTTCCAATTCTAATTCGCAACAAAAACAGTCTAGTTCAGCAATTATCTCGAGTATCACTACCGAAACCAATGTTGACTCAAGGGATTGGACAGAAATCTTAAATGATCTCCCAAATTGGCGTTATCTACCTTTTTCGCACGGAATGGAGATGGAATTAATTGTATGCCATACCAAAGATGGCACATATCTCGAGGGTGATGATATGACCCATACAATGAAGGAAATGGTTAACGACGCCACCCAGATCTTTAAACAGTTAATCAATTACGAACGGGACGACTTTCCATATATGCCAGAATATATTCGTAATAAGATCTGTAAAATGCCGTATAACCGCACTGATATAGAAAAAGGCTTTTTATGCTGCATTGATTACCAAATTGAAAATTCTTATGCAAATCAGGTTGTTCCCGTTGATATGTTCGGTCGTGATGGTAATGTTACTATGGCTACATTTATCTTGGAATTAGTAACTCCTCCATGTCAGTATGCTGAAGAATTGGCTTATTGGGCAGGCACTCTATTCAATGTGGCAAAGGCAACGCTTCCTCGTGGATATTCCATTATGTCTACTGCAATGAACCCTACAATGAAGGAATATATTAGGGGTCTTTCACATTCAGATCATCATCATTGTGGTTCATTTAGTTCTGATCAAGAAAAAGTTCAATGTTATTCCATGGTTCGTAATTTTATTCCTCATATTATCGCTCTTAGCGTAAACAGTCCAATCTTAAATTCAAAACCCACTGATGTGATAAAATCTAAGATTGTTGATGGAAAACCCCGTTATACTGCACCAAAATGTATAAGATCTATCCGATTGCTTAATAATTCCACTATGCTTTCCGATTCAACTGATCCAAAGAAATATTTACCATATTTATCCGGTGTAAATGGTGTGGATGCAGATCAGCAGTTATTATTATCTACAACAGGTTATGCTTCACTTTATGATGCACGTTTTCAGGATGTTTTTCCATTTACAAAATATGGAACAATTGAATTAAGAATCTGCGACGCTCAAATATCAATATGCCGAAGAATTGGAATTGCTATGCTAGTTGAAACGATGTATTATAAGGCACGGAAATTGCTGTCCGCGGGAATTTACGTTCCAGATGTTAATTCTGAAACGATATGTCTTAATAGGAAAATGGCTATTGAGCGTGGGCTAATTGGTTTATTCAATGGTCAAAATTTGGATAGAAGTTATGTTGACCAATATGATACCACTGGGTTCTTTTCTGAATGTTATTTGGGGCCTGTAGATAGACCACATAGGTTCATGTTTCAAGCAGTTGAGCAAATGTTTCGCTATTTCAAAGATGAACTTGTTGAACTCGGATATATGACGAGTCCATTCTTAAAACCTCTATTACAATCTGTTTTTGGTGAGATTACTTATGCTTCTCCTCCAATGACCGAAGCAGAATATCAGCTTTCATTATATGACTGGAAAGTTAAACAGGGGCAAGAACCGAATATTTTTGAAGACATAAAATATTTTACAATAACGTATTCACAAGATCCAATACAACAACCTTTGACTGGAACGTTAACTCTGCCAGATTATATGTTATAAAATAGAATAATGCTTTGGAGTCGAAAATTATGCTGAAAATAACAACTGAAGCGAATGGAAAAACCAGGGAAACTAATATTATAGTAATCGACAGTCACAGTCATATGGGTAAAGACGTTGACGGCCACGAAATGATGAATCCAATGCAGGCAGGTCAGGGGACATTCGATTTTTGGGGTAGAATTGAGCATTTAATTTTAAAGGACTGGGCAGATGGAAAGGCATCTCAAACATTTAGTACGGTTATCGAAAGAGTTCCGACAAAAGTTTCACTTGAATTTGTTCAAATGCCGATAATAAAAAGCGTTTTCAAGGAGCTACAAGCGAGGAATAAAAGTGGGAGTTATGCCGATTACTGGGAGCGAATAAAATATCAAAATCTTATTGATCAAGGGGTTGTATTCCCGTTTCAAGATATGTTTCGTGATAAAAAACCAGAAGCATTATATCGTGCAAGTAATACTAATATTTCGCGCCAAGTTTCTAAATTTCCGATTAGTTTACGATTGAATGGGTATATAAGAGTGCACCCGGATGAAAGAAAAAAAGCGCTTGATGAAATTGACTACTGGGCTAATGGAATAAATAATATTAGAGGATTAAAATTACATCCACGATCTGAAGGGTGGTTAGATAAAGTAACTTCTCAAAATTCTATTAATAATATAATCAAAGCAGCTTCATATAATTGGCCTGTCATTTTTGATACTCGAGGTAGGCAGACCATTTTAGATATTGGAGAATTAGTTTCAAAAACACGTGTTATTATCAAAAAAGAATTCCCACATTTATTGAATAATTTAAAAATAATAATTGCCCATGCTGCTGCGGGAAACATTGATGATTTTGAAGTATACAATACAATAGCACAACCCAATACATATATGGATATGTCTCTATGCCAAGGAAAAACTGTAGAACGTTTCTTTCAAGGATTTCGAGTTTGGTGTGAACAAAATGGAGTCCAACAACGAACGGGGAGGAGATGGTCAGAATTTTGCATGTACGGGTCCGATTATACATATTTCCAAGAAATGCACTCAAAAGCTTTTTTCGATAACATTATGTATTCTTCATTTTTTGAAAATGGAGGAAATGTGCAAGATATAATTAATATTCTCGGATTAAATCAGTTAAAAATATTTCCCGAATATGGAACAAAAGTTAAATTCTCAAATAATATTACTCCCGTTTCAGTAATTATTCAAGATTCAAAAATAATTCCAACGAATCATCCAAAGATGCCAAAAGAGTCTGTATCTGTGAAGCAGATGATGTTTCAAACTTTAGCTAATTTGATTGATAATGGTGTTATGGATATAAAGCAGCATTTACTACAATTTAATGAAGGCTGGAGTAAATTCAATCATGAATCATGCTTAGTCACACAATCCAAACTTAGTCCAGAAAAAGTAATTCCATTAGTAATGCTGGATTTACATGATAATGCGGGATTAATTAGCGCTGGGAACTTTGAATGGAAACAGATGGGATATAAATATTTTGATCCTGATACAAGACATATGTTTTATAAAATGTTCAAAAATTCTTTTCCCGCAGCAAATTCAGAAGATGCAGCAACTATGTTAACAAATGCTTACAAATAGCAACCAATAAGATAGAAGACGTTCTTTTATGAATTCCAATGCAAAAAATTCCCTCTTTATATCGATTTTACAAGGGAAAAGTTCAAAGAAAAATCAAGGATACCTATTTTTCTCAACTTTTTCTGTTGTAGTCATTTTAATTATTATATCGGCTGTAAAATTCAATAACCCCTACTTTATGCTTAGAGAAAGCGTAAGCAGTCTTGGAATTAAGTCAGAAAATCCAAATGGATATATATTATTTAGAATTGCGCTTATTTTTTCAGGTTTACTTTTTATTCCTTATTTCATCTACACTTATAGAATTTTCCTTCCTACAGCTTATCATACCTCAAGATCTGCTCTTGTTATAAGTATAATTTCATGCATTTGTGTTATTGGAGTTGGAATTTTTCCAGAGGATAACCCTATTCCCCATTATACTAACGCAATAATTGCTTTTATAGGATTTACAAGCGTTTTTTCTTGTTATCTCTATATTTTCATTAAAAAAGTAATTAATAAAGACTCTTGGCCAAAAATTTGGCAAATATTATTATTATATATTGTGTTTTATGGAACTTTAATAGGGTTTTTATTTGTATTTTTCTTGTATGGGCTATTTTATTACCATAGAATAATTTTTATTAATTTTTCTTTACCATTATGGGAGTGGATTTTGGTTCTAGGAATCGTTTATTGGATTATTGGAAGTTTTTTAATTATTCAGAATCAGGATTGATTTTCCTCAGGATTTTTTGAGGTAATCTTAAGGCTAAGCCATAAATTGTTATGAAAAATGTTAGGGCTAACATCCACTCCCATAACGGAAAACTTAAAATACCTGGACCTGGCCATTCTCCTCCCAATCTAACACGAATTATTTGAGTAATCAAAGTACCAATTCCAATAATTGTGAATGGGAGAAATACTGGAAAAACTGATAAGTAAGCATATACTCTCTCGCGATTTTTATTAAAAATTGGCCAGTAATCTATGAAAAAAAGGATTCCATATTCAAAAAGACCTAAAATAAAACCAAAAATTGCAATTACTGCTATAATATTATGAATTTTTCCAAGCGATATATCTTTTATAAAGTCTGTTCCGTAGACATCAGGTAATAACGCTGTTGTAAATCCACACACTGCACCTATAAGTAAAAAGGATGTTCCTATCCAAGAACCCACTTGTGAAATTTTGAAAATTCGTTTTTGTATATATAAAATCAAAGGAATAAAAAAGATTGACATGAACATAAATGCTATACTAAAAAATATCCAACCATTTGGATTTTTTTCGTAATCGCCTAAATATGAAATTGTATGGGTCATAATTGAGTAATTTAGTTCTTTGGGATATAGAATCCAAGAAATACCTAATAATGATATAGTAATCATAAATGTAATTAAAATATACTTTCTTAATTGTACTTTTTGAAAATTACCCAAAAATATAGAAAAAATCTGTCTATCCTTCATTGAGTAAATAAGAAGAAAATTTAATAAATTTTTTTGCATTTATCCTCATGATTTTTGAAATGAAAGGATTATTTATTTTGAGCTACAATAAAAAACCTGGAGCTTATATCGATAGAGAATACCCGCGTGGGATTTCAGATTCAGATCAGTTTAAAATTGATACAGTTGATCAGAATAAAATTTATTCTTTTAATAGAATGCGCAATTCAAATCCTAACTACATTTACATGAAAATCAAAGGTGTTCAAATTGCATCGTATTTTTCAGGTATTGAAAAAAATTTCATTGGATTTCCAAATCAATGTGTATGTATTATATTGGACAATGAAAATCCAACTCTCTATGAAGAACTTTTAAAAGAAATTACAAAAGAACTCCTCCCAATGCTTGCTTATATTCAAGAAAACGACAAAGAAATTAGTGAAGGTTTATCAAATGATCCAAAATATCAAAATTTTGATGAAATATTGGAGCAAAAATTTAATTATTTAGTGGAGAACTTAGGAAAATCTCATCCAATTACTATAACTCCCCCTCCCCAATTTGAAACTATTGATAAATCAATTCAACAAGGAAATGAGAGTAAATCCGGTAATATTCCAAAAGAAAATTCTCATTCAGAGGATTTAAAGAATAGATTAAACGAGTTAGAGATGCGTTATGAAGAAAAAATCGACAAAATAAAGAACGAACTTATGAATTGGAAAAATAAAGTTAAAGAATTAACAGAAGAGAAAGTTTCTCTCACTCATGAAATTGAAGAAAAAGAAGACAGTTTAAAAGTTCAGAAGGATAAATCTCTTATTTGGAGAAAGCAATTGGAAACAGCTAATGAAATAAATTACAAACTTAAGGACTCTGTTAATAATCTAATTGAAAAAGTAAAGAGTTTAGAAGATGAAATAGAAAATTCAGCAGATTCAAAGAAAGTTTTTGATTTAAGAATTAACATCGCCGAAATAAATGCTGAGTTAGAAGTTTCTAGAGATAAAAATCAAAAAAATGATAAGAAAATTGATTCTTTAAATAATGAAATAGTAGATCTAAAAAACAGACTTGAAATTGCCCAAACATTAAAAATTAATTCCAATATTACAACAGATTCTGAATTAGATTCTAAGTTGCAAGAGATTTTAGAAGAAATGCAATTGTTAAAAACTAAATTAGTTGAAGCAAAGAAAACTATAAAGGTTCAGCGCAGAGAGATTGTAAATCTACATAAATTGTTGGATTTAAGTTAAATTTCTCGGCAAACCTCCAAATTTTTTCCGATTTACTTTTTTTCCAAAGGTTTACGAAAGAAAATAAGAAAAGTGGAAGGAAAAGAAATACAGGTGCAAGCCATTTATTGAAATATATCATAATTATCTGTAAAATTAACTGGGATACAACGTGAACAATCGCTCCTCCTCCAAAAAATTGATCTTTTAATTTAGAGACCTTATTATTTTTTTTCCAGATTGAATGATTTAGTTTCCCAGATAAACCGAACATTGCCCAAAAAGGAGTTAATGAAACAAAGTAGTATTTGTAGATTCCGAAATCATAAAATACTAGTAGAGCAAAAAAGCTAAGAGAAGCTGAAAACCACATCAGGTAGTAGTATTCTTTCTCTGAAGAGTAAATCTTTTTTTTTGCAATTCTCCAGAAATTTACATTGACAATTATTACAAATAATAACATAAAGAAATTGTAATGGAATAAAATTGAAAATCCAATTGTAATGAAAGTTGGAATTCTGAAAAGGAATCCAATCCAAGCTAGAGCTAAATCCAACGCGCTACGATGATTTGCTCTATACATTTCCTCCCCTTCAATTAATGATGCATTTGGAAAATATCCTAAGAATCCATCTCTATTGTAAACTGTGACGACATTATCGAAAATTTCTATAATATTTTCAACTTTCAGATTGAATCCTCCAAATAAATGCTTAAAATATGTTTCTGGGATTGTAAAAATGAATGGTATTGAACAAATTATAAAAATAATGAATGGTATTGAAGTATAATATATTAATTTAGACCAATTCACCGATTTAATATATTCTACAAATTTATTCTTCGATTTACTTTCATATTCCGAGATAGTATTAACTTTATATATAATTCCTAAAAGAAATACAGGTAGGAAAAAAATTGCAACTTGTTTAATACAAATAGCTATACCAATGAGTACCATTCCTGATTCATAACGTTCTTTACTAATTTTTAACATGCTCCAAACTATAAAAGTTGTAAAAACACCTGTGTTTTGCCATATATAATCTGAGTAAAGTAAATTGAAAGGGGATAATAATGTGAGTAGCATCATTGTAGTTGAAAATTTCCCACTTGCGCCAAGACTTTTAGAAAGATGAAAGACAAGATATCCAGTTGCGATATTGAAGATGAACATAACGATTGGTGCTGAAAAAATGGTCCATTTTGAAAAAAGATTAATTAAATAGTAATATAGGGGCGGATAAAGGTATCTTCCATTAAAAGCTTCTGAGTAAAGTGGTTCATTATTTAACCAATTATCCCGAAACATCATATAATCACCCTTAAAATCACTTAATCCTTCTACATGCCACCATTCATTCGCCCATTCAGCAAAAATTGAATTAAATGTTACTGAAATGCCATTATTATAGCAGTATATGCCATATAAAAAAAAGCCCAATTTTATGAGGATAGCTGTAATTAGGGCATAAATCATGTAATTTGGAAAATATTTATGATAAAATTTTTTGATTGGGGAAATTTTCATGATTGACTTCACTTTTGGGATTTTTCGTAGGAGATAATTATCAGTGCTAGAACTTCAATTGTACATCCAATATAAAAAAATAAGCTCGGATTAGTTTTAAATATAATATATGATAATAAAGTTGCAAAAATTGGTTTCAGATACACAAGGTTAATCCCTTTTGAAGCTTCCATCTTGCTTATTCCTTTAAAGAATAAAAGATAAGAAACTCCAGTTGCAAGGATACCAAGATATAATAATATTAACCAAGTTCTCAAGTTTTGATTTATTAAAATTGTAAATTCTCCCGGAAGTGTAAGAAGTGGAATCATAAAAATAGATGATGTAAGGAAAGTAATGATATTAAAATCCAAGCTTGTTACTTTGAAAATTTCTTCATTCTCTTTAGTTTTTTCTAATAAATTCTTTCCAATTATTAGGTCTACGCACCATAACGCAGTTCCAATGAAAACTAATATGTTACCCATCAAATATTCCGTCTGGAGAAAATCCTTGAATTTTAAATCAGTTATAATCATAATCATGCCTAAAAATCCTAAAATTATCCCAAAAATTTTTTTAAATGAACGCTTCTCACCTTTAAATAAGATCATATATGTGGAAATTAGAAGAGGATTCGAACTTATAATGGCAGCCGCCAAAAAGGGTTCAGTCATTGATGTTCCATAAGCAAATAAAGTCATTCCTACTGTTAAACCTAAGAATGAAGCAATAAGATATGATTTAGGAAAAGTTTTAATTAAAAATTTTAAAGTCTGAGTCTTTCGGGTAAGAATACTATAAATCAATAAACTTACCCCACCAATAAAAAATCGAAGAAAATTGATTAGAATTGGGGTTGTATTATCTAGAATTGAACTCATTGCGATTTCTATAGTGGCCCATAAAAAAATTGCTATAATTAGATATATATAAGAAGAAAATGATTTTTTATCCACAATTATTTAAATTGATCTTGGAATAAAATTTTGAGTGAAAACAATTAAAACATATAAAAAACATCATTAATTGAGAAGAATGCCCCCTTTAGATTCTGAAATTACCGAAAAATACCTTAAAGCTGGACAAGCAGTTGCTCACGCTTTGAAATTAGCTTATAAATTAGCTCGACCGGGAACCAATTTATATGATCTGGCAACAATTTTAGAAAATGATATTATTGAACAAGGTGCTGATGGATGGTCATTTCCAGCTAACCTTTCTTTAGACGTAGAAGCTGCACATTATTCTCCAATAATAGATGATTCCAAGGTTTTACCAAATGAGGGTTTATTAAAAATTGATTTAGGTGGGCATGTTGATGGATATGTTTCTGACGCTGCAATTACAATAAATCTAGGAAATTCTGAAAAATATAATAATCTAATTAAAGCTGTGAAAGACGCGCTTTACGCTGCAATCCCACTTTTCAAACCTGGAGTCACTTTGCATGATATAGGTGTTGCAATTGAAAAGGAAATAACCAAATTCGATGGTTTGAAGCCAGTTTCCAATCTTGGTGGTCACCAATTAAAACAATGGGATTTACATGCTGGTGCTTTTGTGCCAAATATTTCAAGATCACCCGAAAAATATGTTTTAAAAGAAGGAGATCAATTCGCTTGTGAACCTTTTGCAACGAATGGATATGGTGCTATTAAAAATGGGACTGATATGACAATATTTAGGGTTAAAGGCATTAAGAAGAAGAAGAATTTACCGATGGCTGAAAGAATTCGTCTTCAAAATTTCAAAAAGAAATTTAAGACCTTCCCGTTTTCTCCGCGTTGGATTGACTTTATTCCGAAAGACCAAGTAAACGCTGCAATAGCAAAGTATCATAGACAGGGTATATTGGACGGTTATCATGTGTTCCTCGAAAGGGGTAATGGAATTGTTTCCCAGCATGAACACACTATTATAGTGACCAAAGATGGTGGAATCCCAACTACATGGTGGGAAGATTTTGATTACAAAGATCTCTGGAAGTAGCAATGATTGATGATTTCATATGAAAACTTTAATTTTGGCTGCTGGAAAAGGTTCAAGGGCTCAGGAACTAACAAAAAATTTACCGAAATCATTGTTCCCGCTAAACGATAAAGAAGAATCAACCTTATCGCTACTTATTAGTACTTTAGCAGAAAGCCATTTCAACGATGTTATAATTGTTGGAGGGTATGAAATA
>JAUWPK010000092.1 GCA_030611625.1 Promethearchaeum sp.
CTGGCGTTATTAATGAAACCGAATCAGGAATTTATTCAATGACCTTGAAAGATCTTTCTCGAGGCAATTACATAATATATATTACTGTATTTAAAGGGGCTGAGTATAAATTCGAGCAACTTGAAATAACCCTAAATGTAATTAGACCACAAACAATTGACCAAGGCATTCCTAATTTTGTATTTTATATTATGGGTGTTTTAATTGTTGGACTTGTTGCATCGTTTATCGCCTATCAGCAATACTTTAAATTTCCAAAATCAGTTCGTGAAATTAAAAGTTTAAGTAAAGCAATTAAAAAAGGAAAAGCGGCTGAAAAAGTACTTTCTGTGAAAGCTGCTAATGATCTGTTCGTTGAAGACTATATATCTAAAACAAAAGGAACATTACCTTCAAAGAATAAATCTTTGTTGAAAGATCGTTCTGTTCCTGTAAGGAACCAAAAATCTATGGCTAAAGGAGATATTAAAAAGGAGATAAAAGTAGAGAAGGCAAAATTAGAAGAAAAGAAATTAACTCCCAAAATTCCGAAAGAAGAAAAGAAACCTGATATCTCCAAAAAACCATCTAGTTTTGAAGAGAGTTTGGAAATACCTAAATCTGAACAACCTAAAAAGGTAGAACCAACCAAAAAAATTGAGAAACTAAAACCCGATCAATTTGTAAAACCTCATAATATCGAGGAGACTGATCTTAAATCAATTTCAATGGATCAAAAACCTAAAAAAATTCGTTACCTAAGGAAACCAAAGATAAAAGAATTGCCAAAAAAAAAGACTGATAAAAAATGATTAAGATAAACATACAGAATAGAAAATTTAAGTCGAAAGGAAAGGTTAAGAAAAAATTTAATATTATGATCCTTGTTAGTTTTTTATTTTTACTTTTAATTTTTGAAGCAGGAAATTCATCATTACCTGTTGAGAAGAATTCAGATTCAATTGATTTTAACAATAACGATTTAAAGATCGATTCCCCAATTCCTTCAGATATTGTTGCTGATGAATACACTGGTATTGGGCAATCTTTGGATTTAATTCATAATGCTAACCGAACAGATTCAGATATCGATTTAACATTCATAAATGGTAGTCAAGCTTCTCATCAAATACCATTAGGTGAAAATTGGGAAGGTATTAAATTAAATGCAGATATTGAAAATCTTCGAGATAATCGAAATTGGGTAAATGGAACATTCAATTATGGGGATGATGATGGGACTTATGGTTCGACAGAAAATGATACATTAGATATCCAGAATCCATATTTGAATTGGACTTTTGATGAGAATGACGTAGGAAGCGCTAATGATATGTCTGGAAATTATTTTAATTCCACCTCAGTCGTGGGAAGAGATTCTTTAGAACTCCTTATGCATGGAAGAGGGGCTCCAAATTCGTGGACTTATGATCAAAATGATTATTGTGAATGGAATGCGAGTTTTTCAATTCCTCGGGGAAATGTTAGGGATTCTAATTTAAATTTTCAAGCAAATCCTTATTATTTGATGAATTTCAATTCTTGGGAAATTCAAGCTTATATAAATGGAATTAAGGTTTATTCAATCGGTACATATTCTTTAAAGTCTCTAGGGGCGGGAAGTTGGCACAATTTTTCCATTCCAATGGGTTTATGGACTAACTCTTCAAATGTTTTCACAGGTTTGCTTGATAATACAGATCATACAATCGCATTTCAAATAAGATATATTGCTCAAGGTGCAACCTATAATGGATTTTCAAATGGAGATTATCAACAAGTTCTTCTAGCTAATGTTGAATTAGAAGTTAAAGCAGATGTTAAAGCAGATCAAATAGGGTTGAAAATGAACTCTCAAGCTATATCCTCCTCTAGTTTTGGAATTGGATCAATCACTCAATATAATAGTTGGACTACAACACCAGTGTATGCAAATTTTACAGCAGATGATAATTCAAATTATGATTATTCAGTTGAATTTAATTCAGATTTGAATTTATTCGCTCAAAAAACCTCTCCTACAACAAACTATGAAACTAATTCTGGATCTCCTGGTACTTATTTTTCCATAGCAAATGATACTGACTCAAACTGGGAATTTTATTCTTATTTTTCAGTTCCTACTGGATACGTTGAGGAAAATTTCACGCAATATTTTCCAAGTGATTGGACGATAACATGGGTTTCAACCCCACAATTGCCTACAACTAATGTTATTGGCGATTGTGATACTTCAAATTCAGGAAAGCTAATTATTCCTGTTATAGATCTTTCTGCAACACCAGATGGTTTTTGGAAATTCATGGCACAATCTCCAAATTATGTGCAAAATTTACTAACATTAAAAAACACAACACATTCTCCAGGACCTTCTGATTGGAATGTGAATAATATTTTCTTCTCTGGAGATTATCTAAATATTACTACTCAAGTAAAAACTTCAGGTGTTAATTTTACTGAATTGTCGAGCACTCATGCAAATCTTGATATATATTTCCCAAATGGGACTAAATGGTTTTCCCAATCGGAAGAAGTAGCGGTTTTAGCTGATGGAACTATTCAATTTAGTTCAATTCAAATTCCCGAAAGTGGATCTGATTATGTTGTTGGAGATTATGATGTTTTTGTTTCGTGGAACAACACTGATGGTGTCAATCCAATAAATGAAACAGGAATGGCTCATACCCAAATAACGGTAAAACATTATTCTATTTTAGTTCCCGATGATGATTATATTGAAGACTTTCTGGAGGGCACTACAACATCATTACGTGTTAATTACTTTGATATAGTTTCAGGGGAGGCCATTGAATCTGCGATATTAGATTTCAATAATTTAACTAGTGAAATTCAAACTTTTAATGAGATTGCACCGGGTTATTATTTTTCAGAAATTACCGCACCTCCAACAAATCCTGGTAATAATACTCTAATTATAAATGCGAGTCATCCCTTATTTGACAGCGTTTCGGTCAATATCACTGTTGATGTAAAAATAAAGACAACTTTGACTGCTTTAGAATATCCTAGTGTTGAGGCAAATTGGAATAATTCATTTGAAATAAATTTAAATTATTCTGAGTTAACTTTGGAAAATGGAATTAATTCATCAGATATAGATGTTGTATGGGGAGAATCATATTTAGTTCAAGACATTGGAAATGGTGGATATACGATTACTTGTAATAATTCAAACACAATATCAAATCAAATATACACTTTAGAGATTAATGCTGAGGCATATGGTTATGAAAAAAGTACAATAATAATTGATATAAAAATTGTTGCTAGAAATACTTATTTAGAAGTTTTTATGAATGGAAATAATGTTACTAGCTCAGGAGAGGGTCAAGCGGAAATTAGTAAGGAATTGAATATATCAATATACTATTTCGATCAGGTAACACAACAAGAACTTACAGGAGCTAATATTACTGTAAATGATATTGACGAATCCTTTTACAACGTTTCTAATATTGACTCTACATATGAAATTTTAATGGATACGAACAAATTAGGCTCTGGAATTCATTTTCTATATATTACCTTGGAAAAAGAAAATTACTCACCTATTACCCAGCAACTTAAGGTTTCCATTAATTCAATCAGTACTTATTTTGAAATAATAATTGATGGTAATGATGTTACCTTATCAAAGAAAGCTGAAGCCCCAATCACAAAGATCATGAATATAACTGTTTCCTATTTTGATAACGAATCTTTGCAAGAAATTCAACATGCTGACGTGGAATTGATTGGCGTTGATGATACTTATTACACTGTATTCAATAGTAGTCTCTCTTATCAGATTTTACTAGACACAGAGAAACTTGGTTTAGGTGTTCATTTTGTTCCATTACTATTAGAGAAGGATAACTATTCTCCAATATCCCAAGTTATTGAAATACGAGTAAATCAAATTCAAACACAAATTTCAACTACGTACGAAAATCGAACCTATACGATACTTCCGGGTGAAAATTTCGATCTTCAAATTTTCATTGAAGATATTGATTTCCATGAAAATATTTCTGATTGTGAAGTAACATATACATGGAAATTTGATTCAGGGGCACTAAATGAAACAAGTTCTGGATTCTACAGTATTACTTTTGAAGATGTAGCTGAGGGTATATACACAATTTATATTTCAGTAAATAAAGGACCTTATTATAAATTTAATTCTTTTGAAGTAACTTTAATTGTTGTAGATCCTAATGAAGCGGGGTTACCAACATATCTTTTCTATATCATGGGAGTTTTAATGGTTGGGTTAATCGGTATGTTTATAGCTTATCAACAATATTTTAAATATCCGAAAACAGTTAGAGAAATCAGAAGTCTTAGAAAGAACCTTCAAAAAGGAAAAGATGTGGATCTTTCGGTAAAAACTAGTCAAGATTTATTCGTTGAAGATTATATATCCAGAACAAAAGGGTCATTACCATCAAAGAATAAAGCGATATTAAAAGATCGAATTGCTCCAGGAATTAGTCCAAAATCTATAGCTAAAGGAGATATTAAAAGGGAGATTGAAGGAGAAAAAGTAGAATTGAAAGAAAAGAAAATCACTCCAAAAATTCCGAAGGAAGAGAAGAAACCTAAAATCTCCAGAAAACCATCGAGTTTAGAGAAAAGTTTGGAGATACTTGGAGCGGAGCAACCTAAAAAGGTAGAACCAACCCAAAAAATAGAGAAATTAAAACCAGATCAATTTGTAAAACCTCATGGCATCGAAGAGACTGATCTTAAACCAATTTCAAAGGATCAAAAACCTAAAAAAATTCGTTATCTAAGGAAACCAAAGATAAAAGAATTACCAAAGAAGAAAAAACCCAAGAAAGATTAGAACTCTAAAATATGATTCTTTGTAAAATTTTTTTTTTTTATTTTTTTTTATTTATAATAAAAATGAGCTGATAATACCATGCCTCTACAAAAAACCCTTACAATTCAGAGAATCGTTGATGATGATGTCGAAAAGGCAGTTTTCGATGCATTAAATGCAATTGAAGCAAAATCATTGATGAAGAAACAAGGTATGAAAATTCTATTAAAACCTAATCTATTAAGTGCAAAACCACCTGAAAGAGCTGTCACGACCCATCCATTGGTTGTTCGAGCCGTTATTCGTTGGTTGAAGCAATTTTATCCTTCCAAGATATACGTTGGTGATTCTTCGGGAGGAAGTGCTCTTAATTCAACCGCTATAGCACTTAAAACGAGCGGTATTCAAGCAGTTTGCGATGAAGAAGATGTAATTGCAATACCTCTTGAAAAAACCGAACGAAAAATTTATCCAGTGGCTAATCCATTAATATTAAATGAAATCGCAAGCACAAAACTCTTAGATGATGTAGATTTAATTGTTAATCTTCCAAAAATAAAAACCCATTCTCAATGCACTCTAACATGTTGTATTAAAAATATGTTTGGAACTATAATTTTGACAAAAAAAGCCGAAAAACACGCTCGTTTTCCATCAATTGACAAATTTTGCTCTGCTTTGGTGGATATTTATTCAGTTTCTAAACCTCAACTAACTGTTATAGATGGATTTCTGGCAATGGAAGGAAATGGACCAGGTGCCGGTGATGTGGTTGATGATTTGAAAATTATTTTAGCGGGTTATGATGGAGTTGCATTGGATACCTTAGTTTGTAAAATTATAGGATTGGATCCATCTAAAGTTTTATATATTGAAAAAGGAGTAAAAAAAGGAATTGGTAGTTCAAATTTAGAAGAATTTAAATTAATAGGGGAATCAATTGAATCTGTATTCCGTCCCTTCAAATTTCCAAGAGTTATGCCTGTTAGTCTTCGATTACCTCGACCAGTTGCGGAATATATTGCCGATAAAATTTTCAAGTCAACAATAAAGATAGATAAGGAAAAATGTAAATTATGTGGGATTTGCTGGAAAAATTGCCCCGTAGATGCATTAACTCCTCCAGATGATCTAAAGAAAATTGGGGAATATGTTCCGATTTGGAATAAAGAAAAATGCATATCCTGTTATTGTTGCGCTGAATTATGTCCTGAGGAGGCAATTGATTTTAAAATAAAATATTTTAAAAATTTCTTATTCTCTTATTTGGGACTAGGATTTTTAGGTTCAATTACGATAATAGCTTTGATTATATTATTATTCTCTCTATAATATTCTCAAATAAGTCGAAAGTGAATCCTTTAAGAAGAAGTCCAACTTTCTTTATGTAATGATTCTTTTCACTAAATCACAATGGGTAGATGTATTTTGCCAGAAAATCAAAGCGAAGTTCTAATTGAATTGGAAAAAGCAAGGGTATTAGTTATTAGTGATCCACATCAAGGTGAAATCACTTTACGTGAGCTTTTAAAAAAAGATCATAATATTCGTGAAGATCTTCAAATAAAAATTTCTCTTGCATATTCGCTTTTTTCACAAACTAAAACTGAAGAATCTCTTATGATTTATGAGGAAGTATTAAATAAAGCCATAGAACATCAATTTCGAGAAGAAATCGCCGAGGCGATGCTTGGAAAGGGGACATGTAAAATATATTCAAGTAGTTTAGATACAGGTATTTCGAACTGTATTCAAGCGATAGAGATTTTTAAGAGTTTATCGCTTTTCGAGAAAGAAGCTCAAGCTAACAACAGTCTAGGTGGTCTTTATTTAGCTAAAGGAGAGTTTGATAACAGTTTGGAATGTTACAAAAAAACAATGGCACTTACTCAAAATAAAGATACTCTAATGTATACAATGGCTCTTGGAAATAGTGCATTAATTTATTTATTAAGAGGGGAAATGGAAAAAACTGCCAAATTTTCAAGATTAAGTATTAAAAAAGCAAAAAAACTAAATTTTTATCGTGGTGTATGTGCTTTTCAGAGTAATATCGCAGATGCATTAAGAGCTATGGGTGAATATACAAAAGGTTTCAAACATTTAGAAGAAGGGTTAGAATTAGCAAAGAAATTGAATTATGTAGCAGATATTGCATCACTTAGTGTAAGTTATGCAAATTATTGGATTGATCTTGGAGAATTAAAAAAAGCGTATCAGATGTTGAATTCTGCATTTGAAATATATGAAGAATTTTATGATTCTCAAGGACATATTTTAGCATTACAAACTATAGCAACTTACTGGTTAGTGCAAGGACAATTTCAAAAAGCCAAAAAAAGTTTGAAAGAAGCCCTTGAATTAGTTAACAAATCAGGGACTAGCGAATCAAAAATTGAAATTTTAACATTGCTAACAGAAATATATGAAGGAATGGATCAAACTGATGAAGCTTATAAATATTTAAAGCAAGCAGATCAACTATCAAGAGAAAGAAATTCAGAAATTGGGCATGCACAAGTATTGATTCAAAGGGGACGTATTTGTTTAAATAAATTGGATTTTAATGAAGCGGAAATGTCTTTAAATGAAGCATTATGGCATTCTGAGAAAATTAAACACGTGATGCTTCAATTTACATGTAAAATGCTATTAGCACAAACTTTCTTAGTCAGTTTTTTACAAAACTCAACAGATTTGCAAAGTTATAATTCTGCAATTTCTTTCATATCTGAAGCTATGGATTTAGCTAAAGAAAAAAAATTAATTCCAAATTATATTAATGCGCTCATAATTCGAGGATTACTTCATTCGTCTCAAGATGAACAAGAAGATGCAGAAAAAACTCTAACTGAAGCGATTCAACTTGCTCAAACACATGAAATGAATTTTAAATCTAGAGATGTCCAGGAAAAATTATTGATTATAAGTGCCAAAAAGTCATCTAATTCCCCAAAATCTCAATTAAATAAAATTGTCCTAAGTTATGCTTTGGAAGAATTAAAAGCAACAACCGCATCTTACATTGAAAATGCAATTTCTGAGGAAGATTTAGCTAATACATTTTTTGTTTCATTTAAAATTGATGAAAATCTCGGTCCTGTAATTCTTGAAAAGGAAAACGTAAAAACAAATGATTTAGCTTGGAATAAAAATATACTATTGATTGGAAGTCTTTATTCAATAACATTAGGTCAAGGATTGCATTATCATGAAGGTTTATTTGGCCCTTTACCATTTGGGGATAAAAAACTTAGATCGATAATATATACATTAATTATTGATGATCCTTCTCAAATTCAGAAAAGAACTCACCAACAATCTTATGTTCTACTTTGTTTGGTATTTACAAAAAATTTAGGTCCATTTTTCTACGATCGTCAAAAAGTAAAAGATATTTTTGAGAATCAAACTAGAACTTTAAAAACCATAGCTGATATTGATGAAAATTTCCTTGAATTTTTACGAAAGAAAATCCTATCAGAAATCATGGCGGATTTAGTTTAAAATAATAATGAGGGAAAACAATGCCATTAGGAGCAGTAATAATTGAAAATACTATGTCTGAAGAATTTAATATAAAAAGCGAAATAAGAAGTTCTTATCCAAAAACTTTTAAGATTTCACGAGGTTTAGTGCATAAAATTACCCAATTCTTTATGCAATCTGGGGGTAGAGTGGATGAAGTTTTAGAATTAAATTACGGGGATAAGCTTGTTTTAATTTTATCAAAAAAGATAGATTCAGATCAATCAAATGAAATAATTGCGTTAATTCTATCACCTCAGGAAGTTTTAAACAAAAATAAATTTATTGATCTTATTAAAAATGATATTGATAATTTTTATAAAAAAGATAAACAAGATAGATTTTCAAATTTTGAAACCTTTGCACGCTTATTTTTTAGTGAAAGTGAAACTAAAAAATTATTATTTATCGGATTTCCTTCCTCGGGTAAAACTAGTATTAAAAAATCAATATTTGATAAAGAAGATCCACAATCTCTTTTGGGAAATGCATCTCCTGAACCGACCAGAGGTTTAGTCCATTTTATTTATTCTTGGTTTAATGCTACTGTGGGAATTGTTGATTCTTCAGGTCAAGAATTTGATTCATATGTATCCGATGGAAGCGATGAGCAGATAAGAGCTTTTGAAGGATCCGATATAATTATTTATGTTTTTGATGTAATAAATTGGAAACAAGAATCGGAAAAAGTCATTGATAATCTTAAAAAAATTATTTCAACAAAGAATGCAATTTCCCCTCCTAATTCGAAAATTTATGCATTCTGCCATAAGATCGATTTGCTAACCGATCCAGATAAAGATAGTATTCTCAAAGTGAAACAAATTTTAGAAAAAGATCTGAATGTAAAAGCTACCTTCAGTTCAATTCAACCTGAATTAATTCACACATTATTTCGCTCTATGGAGTTAATTTTAAGAGACACAAGGAAAAGGAGATAATTTATTAATTGAAATCTTCTTCAAACGATTTACTAAATATATAGGATTTCAATTCATGAATGTCATTAAATTTGGAAAGTTTTTCTCTAACTTTTTTATAACCTCGAATTCCTTTAATGAACCAAATTGCTAATCGACGCATCTCAGCACATTTAAAGCGATCTGTATTCCAAAATTGAGAGGATGATTCAATAAATCGATTATTTTTAAGTAAATATTGACGAATTTCTTCAATACTATGGCGTTCGGTAAAGGTAGGAAACTTTAAATCATTTTTAAAAGATTTTTGTTGCTTCCATATCTTATTAAAAATTAATGGATCTGACATGACCGCTCGGCCTATCATAACAGCATCGCATCCGGTCCTTTCCTTCATGTTAATATAGGAATCATAATCTATTACATCACCATTTCCTACAATTGGGATTTCAACTATGTTTTTTACTTGTTTAATAATATCAAAATTAATTTCACTATGATATTTTTGTTTTACAGTTCTTCCATGAATTGTCAAAAATTCTGCTCCAGATTTTTCTATCATTTTGCAAATTTCAAGGATTTCGTCTTCTTTTTCATAACCTAGCCGAGTTTTTACGGAAACGGGTCTGGAGGAAAATTTAATTGCAGATTCAATAATTTTCTGAAATCGGCTTATATCCCCTTCCCGATTGTAATCTCTGAGAAGTGCACCGCCACCACCGCTTTTCATAGTGTGTATTGCTGGACAACCGCCATTTATATCAAGTATGTCAAATTTAAATGAACTCAAGAAATCTATTGCTTTTTTGATATGTTCCTCATTTCGACCACTTGAAACTATCTGCACAGAAGCTGGCGACTGATTTTCAATGTGCTCTAAATGAGGTAATACTGTTTTAGGGGCTAATGCAATTTGTTGCACGAATACCATGGGAGTCACAACCATTCCAACACCCC
>JAUWPK010000265.1 GCA_030611625.1 Promethearchaeum sp.
CCTTGCTTTTATTGGAACAAGATTATTAGTGAAAAACCAGTTTAATAAATTAAGTCAAATATCCTTATGAATTTAGAATATTTTTTTACCTATTTTTTCTTCGTTCCAATTAAATCATTTACAATATTATGAATATCTTTAACCCTCAGCATTGTTTGGGCAGGAATAATCAAAGATCTTCCGATTTTTTGAATTGAAAAGAGATTATTAATAATTGATTCCAAATAGTCAATAATATCACCTTTGAAAATCTTGATTTCATATTCTTCTTCCAATTCTAAAACAATTTCGGTAACAGATAATCCAGATAATCTGTAATCAACAATAAATCTCTCAATGCTCTCTTTACCGCAATCACAGTACGGTTTATCCTTACAAACACAATTGAAAATATCTTCAGACCACCTTATGATCACAGTATACACCCGACGGCTTATATGTGTTCTTTTCTTTTTCCCCAAATGCTCTGCATTAACCATTGAGAGAACTGAACTTGAAAATAAATTATTAGATTTCACTTGTTGGTTTCCTTTAAGGCTTAATTCGGATAACAAACGATTTGTAACGTAAACATTATTAAAAGTTTCCAAAGATTGTGCCATTTCCAACATATCTGGCGCAGGTATCTCTTCTGAAACAGGAGCAATAAGAGTTTCTCGAATTTTAATTGCATTTTTCAAACTAAAAAATGATTCTGCTACAGCTTTTCCAAAACGAGTTGTGCGTACTTCTGATTTATTTCTTATTATTTCGATTAATTTATTTTTTTTCAGGAAGATTAATGCTTGACCTAAATCAAAATCTCCATTGTATAACATCGAATGGTAATATTCTAAATCATTTTTTAAAATACCGCTGTTATTTCGACCAATTGAAGAAAACATAGCAACAACAGCCAATATTTCTGAAAACTGTGCACCTTCATTAGGATTTAATTTTAATGGTTCAATTTTGCCTTTTAATAATCGGATTGCTAACTGATCTTCAGTATCACTTTGGGAACCAGCACTTGTTTTTCCTGGATTAACTAGCATATAGACTTTCCCTAAATCATGCTTTTTTAAACGTCCAGCACGACCGCTCATCTGTTCAAAATCTGCAACTGTTAACTCTTGAATTCCCATTGACAAGTTATAAAATATTACCATACTTGCTGGGAAATCAACACCCGCTGCGAGAGCAGCAGTAGTTACAACGCATGAGATTTTCTGCTTTTCAAAGCTTTTTTCAACGTATTTCCTTTGAGAATGGTCCAAACCACCATGATAAGCCATTGCTTGGATATGATTTTCCCTTAAATATTCAGCTAATCTTTCCGTATTTTTTCTAGAATTTGTAAATACAATTGATTGCCCGCGAAAACCATAGGTAGATTTAATTTTAAATTCAGATCGAACGAGATTTCTCATATTTTTAAGTTTTGCACCATCCTCCATGCACATAACTAAATGCTGTTCTATTGGAACGGGTCTATCAGTATAATTTATCAGAGCTGCTCTTAGATGGGTTGCTAATTCTTTAGGATCTGAAATTGTGGCACTCAAGTACAACATTTGGGCTTTAGGTAGATATAAACGTAACCTTCCTATCAAGCCATCTAATATTAAACCCCTATCTGTATCTGCTAACATTTGAATTTCGTCAATCACTATTGTTCTCACATCTTTTAGAAGGTGAGCTCGACCACTTCTTAGAATTATGTCAATAGCTTCATATGTTCCAACAATTATATCAGCATTTTGAAATCTACCTGATTCACGTATTGATTTTTTTCGTTTTGAAATATGGGAAATTCCAACTTTGAGAACAGAATTTATTCCGATTTTTTTAAATTCTTTATATTCTCGATTCCTCATATTAGCCAAAGCAACAATGGGTACAATATAGAGCATTTTAGATTTTGATTGGGTTTTTCCTAGTTGTTTTATATATTCATTTTGATCATCCGATAATTTTTGGAGATCATCATTAATATTAAAAGTAGGAGAAGATTTGCTTTTTTTGGCAATTAACGCCATTTTATTAGTTAGAATTTTAGATATCCCTGTCAATTCTCCGATCATTGTTTTTCCAGATGAAGTTGCAGAAACCACAAGTTCATCTTGATTCTCTAATAATCCATGTTCTAAAGCCATTATTTGGGCTGGGAGCAAATGTTCTTTTTTTTGGCTTTTATAGTAAATTCTAAGGAGATTTTGGAGATTGAAATCATAAATCGTTTGTTTCTTCCGTTTTTCATCTCTAATTTTCTTTTTTTTAACTCCCACTAGGGTTGCTTCGCGATGTTCTAAGATATTAAAATTTGGTCCAAAAACATTCAAAACTTTAACTACATCATTATATTTATTCAATAAATCTCTCAAATACATTTTAATAGCTGGAGAAATTTTCATAGTTTTTTTTAAAGTTCTAACAATTTCTTTACCAGCACAACTTTTACAAACAAAAAATGCATGATTTTTGTATCTTGTTTTTTCATCAATTAGAGTATATTTCTTTTCCTGTTTGCATGAATGACAGAATATGAAATTTCTAATTTTATCATATTGAATTGTATTGCAATATTCATAAACAGGTTCAAGTTTTTTTAAATATTCCAACATTTGAAATTTTTGAACTGAATGGGTTTCAGATTCGACTATTTGATACTGATCAAGTTCATAGCCTTGAGGAATATTGAGGTGATTTCCAATAACGATAAATTTTGCATTAATAATAAATAATCTAAAGGTGGTAGGATCCACATTTACAACTTCGGAGCTCTTATTTTGTTTAATTTTCCAAAATTTAAACGGAATTAAATTTCCCTTTTGGGGGTCCGTATCTAATAAAATAAGCCCAATGAAAAATGGTGTCTCACGGTATCTTATTTCATTATAAGTATCGTTCTTAGTTAATTCAAAGCAAACAACATCAAAATAGGGCTTATTGGGATGGTCTTCATCCTTATCCATTATTATAAAATAGTTCTTACGCGCCAATATGCTAGAAATTGAAGCCATTTATCTAATTATATAATGTAGTATTTTATTTCATTTTTTTCCCTAAAAGAGTATTATCGATAAATTGAAAAATATCAACTGCTAAAAAGAATTCATTTCCTTCAAACCTATGGTCTCCCTTCATAAATATTCGATAATTTTTTGGAGGTAAATTTAATATTTCAATAGCTTTTGCTGTCTGGGTCCAATTCACACCTTTATCAAACCTATTTGCAGCTAAAAATACTCGATCTTCATTTGGCGTATGTATTTTTTGATTAAAAAGAACAATTCCTTCGGGTTTAAAATAATTAATACCGCTATATTTCTTTAAATCCGCGCTACTTATATTCATTTTTTTCAATTTCTTTGACAATATTAATTGAGAAATTGGGGGAACCAAACTGAAATGCTTTTGTAAATCATATACACCAGATAATAAAACCAGAGACTTAATTTTTGGGTTGTTATATCCAACAACTGAACCCTTTGCAGCCCCAAGGCTCATTGCAGTTAAGCCCACTCGAGATTTATCAACATATGGCAAACTATGGATAACATCGATGAATGTACGAGCATTTTCAAATTGAGTAAAATCATTTTTATCTCCAGAACTTAACCCCGAACCTAATGCATCATAGGTAAAGTAGAGAATATCTCGATTTTTGACGAGTGGAAGACAATATCTATCCATCTCTCTATGGGACGCACCCCAACCATGCAAACCAATTATTACGGGAAATTTTTCTTGAGAAGTTTCAAGTTTTATTCCATCATTATGATAGATATATGCATATATCTTCTCACCGGGAATTGGTTCAAACGCAAAGTCTTTTTTAATTATACCAGAATAATCAATATCATCCCAAATTGTGTAAATAAATTCATTCTCAAGTTTTTTTAGGATAAAATGAAATAAAACACCTAACAATGAAATCAAAATAAGTATCAAAGCTTTTAGAAATGGATTTTCGAATTTAATGAAAGATATAATAATCATTAAAGAGATGTAAATAACGAACCATAGGATTTTTCTTAAAGAATGGCTATTATCCCATTTCTGTTTAGGATTGAAATCATGCAAATCAGTCATAAAAACCATTTTAACAATTTATTTAATGTTATAAATAACAAGCTTTCAATTAAAAAAAAAAAATTACCAATCAAAATCTAATTTCACAAAATATTTTGAGTAGAAATAGGTCAATATCAAAATAGCTGCACAAATTGGTCCCCAAATCACATAACCAATGGAGAATGATTGCATACCTACAGTTATATCAGACATACTTGTGATTTCACCTAATAATCTTATACCCAAAGCTTGAAAAAGATTTAATGCTATTGAAGGAAATCCTACATAAATTCCTGCTTTTAATTCATCTGTTCGTTTTTCATCATCTTCAGCCAAATCGGCGTACATTATATATGGAAAAAGAAACCAACCCCCCATGAAAGAAGCTATTCCCATTAGAAATAAAGTTCCAACAATTGTACTCAGAATTTTATTATTGAATGAAACGAAACCAATTAATGAACTTAGAGATATTACTGCGGCATATAAAAATAATCTGAGAATAGTGTTTTTTTTCCCATGTTTTTTAATAAGTTTACGCCAAAAATATAAAGCAATCATAATCCCAATCAAAAGTGCTGCTGCTGAAATTATGTACTGCATTGTATCAAAACCCATTACAATTGATGTATAAGATAACATGACCGATGTTATAATAATCCATGCAAAACTTGCTAATCCTTGCATAAGAACAACTAATAAATAATTCCTATTTGTCAAAATCGCTTTAAGATTTGGCCATAATTTAGGAATTTTCTTTGGAGGTTCTTCAGTTGGCATTAAAAACGCGCCAAGAAAATAACTCCCAACTAAAATTATTGCAAATCCGACACAAACCCAAAAGAATTCTGGAGGAATAACACTAGGATCTTCTTCAATTTTTGATTTGAAATCAGTTAAAACGATCATCGTAAAGATCGCCATTACACCATGCCCGATATAATTAAATGTATTTTGGATCTGTGAACATTTAGGTCGTTCTTCAATTGTAAATTGCTCTGCCATCCAACTCTGGTATGCAGTCGTGAAACCATAGCTTATTTGAAATAGAACGTCCCATCCTAATAACCACCAATAAAGAATTTCTTTGCTTGGATTTCTTAATATTAAATTTGGCATTAGAAGAAAAATAAAGGATATAGCAAGAACTGGTGCTAAAATAACAATATATGGTTTTCTTCTCCCCCAACGAGTATAAAATTTATCACTAATCCATCCAAT
>JAUWPK010000344.1 GCA_030611625.1 Promethearchaeum sp.
CAATTTATTTTTGGAGATTATATTCGAAGAGCGATTGTATCTACCTCAGATCATATCCGTGAATACCGTGCAATACAAGAAAGCCCCAATAAGATTAATATCGACTTGGATTTAATCACCGAGTTTCAAACACCAGAAGAACAATCAATTTTCAATACTAATTTACCAATAAAAATTACCCAATTGTTTGAAAAGCATAAATGTGAACTTCCAGAGGTGGAAATCAAGTTCAGATCCATCATCCATGATTTTAGCTTAAAATTACGTAGAATAATTCGAAATTTTGATGAATCCGCCTATTTTTAACAATATCCTTTTTTATATATGAAATAGAATAAAATTTAACGTAGTGGGAAGAAAAATATGACTATGATATCACAGCAAGAAGATTTAACAAATCCAAAAATTATAAAAAGATGGTATGGTATTGATATTCTACGTGGTATCGGTATTTTCGGAGTAATTTTACTGCATGGAATTATTTCAAATTATTCTCATTTAGACGAACTTGATTTGGATAATTTACCCCCTCTATTCATGGTATTATATCTTGTGGATTTTTGGGGAGGAATTTATGCGTTAATTTCAGGAACAGTTAACATTTATGCTATCTATCTTCACTCAATCTCCACTAAAGATCAATCAGACAAAGAAAAATATGAAGGTTACCGGTGGAAATATTTGTTTAAATATGGATTCATACTGCTACTTCTACACTTCCTTTATCATTATGCACTGGGACCTACTTATCATGATTTTGAAACTAAAATTCATAAATATGCTTTGATTCCTGGAATCTTAACCCAAGGATGGGGATACTCGGTACCTATCGAAAGAATGGTTTTGGGTTCATCTCTCTCAATGATAGCTTTGAATCTCCTTGCATTGGGTTTACTTGCTTTTTGGCTCTTCAAAAATAACCCCCAACAAAAATTGAAGCGAAACAAACGTATTTTCTTAATATTAGGATCGATTTTTATTATTTTTTCATTTTTCCAGATTCCTTTAAGCCAATTTCACACTGAATTAATTGAAGCAGAAAAATACATCCTTGCTTTGATTTTTGGGTTATTCGTAGGATATCCATATCCATTTTTCCCATTTTTTGGATATGGGTGCATTGGTGCATATTTAGCATTGGTATTAGCAGATAAACCCACTAAAAAAACTCTTCGTCGACAACTCTGGTTAATGCTTCCATTTCTGATAATTGGCATAATATCTTTCATGCTACCAAGTGAATTTTATGAGAGATACAACCTATTGGATGAAATTTTCATGTCTTATATAATGGTCAACATCAATATTGCCCTCTTTATACTTTTTCTTTTCTTAGCAATTAGAATTGCAGATTTTTCAAATATAAGATCTAAAAGAATTGAGAGTGAGAAACCATCTAAATTTATTCAATTCTTCATCTTCTTTGGACAGCACTCACTAATTATCTTTTTGTTAGAGACCGTTGTTCGAGAATTAATAGCCTATGGTCTAACTGCCCTTATTCCCGGTTGGAACGATTCAGTCCTGAATTGTTTTATTTTTGGAGGAAGTTTGGTTATAATGTGGATAGGCATTGTGATTTTATTTAGCAGAATGAAATGGAGTCTTGACAACAAAAAATGGAAGAAGATTGGCCCGTAAGCAATTGTTGGTCATTAAAAATATAAGCATCTCTGGATTTAGTACTCATTATGGAAAAATCTATCACCCTTAAGTCTGGATTACAATTAGAAATTCGGATTCCTACTGTAGAAGATGCACAATTGGTTCTCAATTTCATAGATATTATCAGTGAAGAATCAGATAACCTAACTTTCGGACCTAGGGAATTCGGGATCTCGTTAGAGCAAGAGAAAAATTATTTTTCGCATTTGAAAGAAGATAAAGATAACATCTTTGTAATCGGTTTAATAGATGGAGAAATTGTTTGTGTTTCAGACATGTCTACAGGAAAACGTAAACGAATGCGCCATGCGGGAGAAATTCACATCTCCGTTCAAAAAAAGTATTGGAATCACGGAATAGGAAGAAAAGTATTATCTGAGTTAATCAAATGGGGGAAAGAAATCAGGAAATTACGAAAAATTAATCTTGATGTTAAAGAAGGTAACGATTCTGCTATTCATCTCTATAAATCATTAGGATTTCAAGAAGAAGGTAGAATTTCAAGAGGATATCAGATTGATGGTAAATTTTATAGCCTTATTTGCATGGGACTTGAACTATAAATTTTCAGCGAATTAAAGGAATTCGAATCGAAAGAATTTTATTTTACTTTGATTTCAAAATCATACTATGAGTAATGATGAAAAGGAAGAAGAAATCGAAGAAGAAGAGGAATATATCGAAAAAATATTTAAATGCCGAGATTGTAAAAAAGAGGTTGAATATGGCGAGGGAGACGATATGATCATCTTATGTGACGATTGTTTAGAATTATATAACCAAGATAAGATCTGGAAAGATTTTGATAAAGGCAAAATTAAAGAAGAAAATCTAAAAACTTTTGATTTGATTCCATATCTAAATCCAAAGGGTAAGAAGAAAAAAGGCATATGATTTAAAATACTTCCATATGGATAATATTATACCAAAGTATTTCTATATAAACATTTAATCCTTATGAAATAGATTTATTTAGTAAAAATCAAATTATTTCATTAACCATGGAGAAAATACATAGTTCCAAGCAACAAAGATTGCTAGGAATTAAAAATAAAATAACGCTCGCGTTTATCTTATTCTTAATTATCCCAATAGTCATCATTGTATCTGTTTCATTGGGTAATATGAATGGTCTGGGTCATGATGTGGCAAATATAAGTGGTGGGGCGTTGGAAAATGAACAATATCGTTCAATGGATGAAGTAACCAACACGATGGGTACATATATTAATGATCAATTCACGAAAAAGGCAAAAGATGTGGAATCATTTGTTCAATATGCAGAAGATTTATTTAATGAAAAAATCAATGTAAACCCGATTCCTTCATATTATCATACTGAAACACCGAGTAATTTAGATTATGAGGCTCCAGCTGAATATGGTGGAAGAACTCTTTCTTTTGATGCCTCATTTTACTATTTCCCAGATTCTAGCATTACTAATAATGATCCTTTTCTTCAAAGTGCTTCAATGAACCGATCAATTGCAAAATCTGCACATTTTGATGTGTTCTTCAAACAAATGAAAACAACCTCGCCCGAATATGGATGGATCTATATGGGATTTGAAGAACAAGGAATGTTTCGATGTTATCCATTTACGGAATGGGATGTTGATGGTTATGATCCAAGACAACGTGGTTGGTATCAACAAGCTAAAGGAGAAAATCAAACTATTTTTACAGAACCTTATATTGATGCAAACGGGTTAGGTTTAATGATCTCCATTGCAAAACCTGTGCATTATTCAAATGGAACTTTAATAGGAGTTATTGCAGTTGATTTAACCATACAAGCACTTCAA
>JAUWPK010000164.1 GCA_030611625.1 Promethearchaeum sp.
GGGAACAACATCAACATACAAGAAATTTATTGAGGAAATTGACCAGTTTGCAGATGCTTTAGCGAATATTGGGTTTAAAAAGGGCGATGTAATGACAATTTCCATGCCCACGGCACCAAATGGGATAATTCCAATATACGCTATTAATAAATTGGGAGGTGTTGCTTCTATGATTCATCCTTTAAGCCCTCCTGAGCAAATAAGGATGTTTCTAAAGATTTCTAAAAGCAAATATGTACTTACTTTAAATGCATTCTACAAACCGGTAGCTAAGGCTTTGTCCTCCAATGAGACTAATGTAGAAACAATAATACTGTGCACCATACCTGATTACTTAGGATCTGTCATGAAATTTGGATTTTGGCTAACTAAAGGTAGAAAAATCCCGAAAGTTCCATTAGATGATCGTGTAATTTGGTATAAAGATATGATGAATAATTCTTATCCATGTTCCGAAAAAGCAGAACAATCGACAAACGATCTTGCGATTATTTTGTATTCTGGAGGAACAACGGGTGTTCCTAAAGGGATTATGCTTTCAAATCGAAATATGATTGCCGAAGGAACACAATGTGCAGTATGGGGAAATTTAGATGAGAATGATAAAGTATTGGCAATTCTACCTATTTTTCACGGATTTGGTTTAGGTGTTTGTGTTAATGGAGCATTTATGGGTGGAGCAACAAGTATACTGGTTCCAACGTTTACTCCAGAAACAGTTGCAAAATTAGTAAATAAGAAGAAACCCACCTTTTTGGTTGGCGTACCAACTCTTTTTGCCGCTCTTTCCGATAACCCAACTTTTAAGAAAGCAGATTTATCATGTTTAAAAGCAACTTTCTCAGGAGCTGACACGCTTCCCCGAAGTGTGAAGGAGAAATTTGAAGAAACCGTAAAGAATGGGGGCGGAAATATTAAATTATTAGAAGGTTATGGATTAACAGAAGCAGTAACTGCAATGATGGCAACTCCAATAACCGAATATCGAGAAGGGAGTATAGGTGTTCCATTTCCAGATATGTTGGCAAAAGTTGTGAAGCTTGATACTATGGAAGAAGCTCCATTAGATGAAGAAGGAGAACTATGCGTTGAAGGACCTGATGTAATGTTGGGCTATCTTGATAATCCTGAGGCAACAGCTAAAGTACTAAAAAAGCATGAAGATGGAAGAACATGGCTTCACACAGGAGATATTGCAAGCATGGATGAGGATGGGTTCTTTTATTTTAAACTCCGGCAAAAACGAATGCTCAAAGTTTCTGGAATAAATGCATATCCGAAAAATATCGAGGAAGTAATTCGAGAACACCCAGATGTTGAAGATGTATGTGTCATTGGAATACCCGATGAAAAACAAATCACCAAGATTAAAGGGTTCGTAATTTTGAAGGATTCAACAAAGAAAAATGAAGAAATGGTAGATACTATAAAGAAATACTGCTTAACCAAACTTCTTAAATGGGAAAGTCCACGGGAAATAGAATTTAGAGATGAATTACCCTTAACTCTTGTGGGAAAAGTTGCATTCAATAAACTGGAAGAAGAAGAACTCACAAAATTGAAAGCCGCTGGAAAATACCCTTTTAATAAATAGAGTTTTAATTTTTTTTTTATTCGTTTATTTCTTTTTATGAGGATATCGAAGATGGAAGATCCATTACCAGAGTTACATGCAATTGAATTAGCATTTCATCCTTTGATAAGTAAATTCTATGAAGAATATCCTGAAATATCCGAAGATTTCATTTCAAAATTTATTCAAAAGACGGCTGAATACTCGAGAGAATTAAATATATCACTTAAAACATACGCTAAGATTGATTATTTCAAGAATAAAAGCGCAAAAATAGCAATGAAAGCATCAATAAAATTTACATATGATGTTCTTTCTTTATTAACATCCATTATCAAATATATTGAATCTGATCCCATCCCTAAAGATAGAATTGAATCTCAAATTAGGATCTTAGAAAATTTAATAGATCAAAAAAAAAACCTTATTTCCACTACTTTTTACCAAGCTGCTAGCCAAGAATTACTAATTTTTTATGATAAAAATTTAAGATCAAATTTAGAAGCTCATATGCATAAACGCCTAGAAAATAAAAAATCTGAAGATAAATGACTTTAATCAAGAAAAAATGCTTCATTTTTTTTCCAATTTTTTAAAACTGAAGTAAAATTTGGTATTTAGACTAAATTATTTCCTTCTAAAGAAAAAAACGAAAAAATTATTTAATATGCAACTTTTTAAATCTTAGATATATACTGGCTGAGAATTGTCCTAACTATGGCAATCGGCCAGGAGATAGATTAAAAATGACTGAAAAATGTTCTAGTTGTGGTAACATAATTGCTCCGTACGAGGACGCGGTGCATTTTCCATGCCCAAGCTGTGGGGACGTTTTATTATGGCGTTGTGAAAATTGCCGGAGATTCGCACGTGCGTATCACTGTCCCAAATGCAATTTTGAAGGTCCGTAGAACTTTGGAGATTATTAATATGACAGAAAACAAACCAAAGAAAAAGAAAGGACCAAAGACGTTATTGGGTATTTTTGAAATTATTCCCGATGATATGGAAGGTTTAGATAAATTAATGGAGAAAGTCATCAAACCTACCGTTGAAAAATCTGATGGTATGGTAGAAACTTACAAAGTTCAAGATATTGCTTTCGGAGCTAAGAAAATCATTGCGCGAATTATTCTAAAAGAACGAGACGGTGGCACACAACATATAGAAGATGCCTTAATGGCTCTTGAAGAAGTTGAACGCGTCGAATGTCCAATGATTACTATTATTTCATAATTTTTTTTTCTTTAACATTTTTAAGCTTTTTATATCGTTCTGTGGAACCACTTATCTAATTCTTTAAACGAGATTTTAATATAAACGGGACGACCATGTGCACATGCATGTGGATTTTCACACGAGTCCAATTGTTGAATTAATTTACGAATTCTTCCTTCATTCCAAATTTCATCACCTGCTCTGATGCTTTGATGACAACCCATGTACTGAAATATTTCCCGCTTTTTTTCGGAAAAACTCTGTTCTTTTCCTATGTGCAAAATTTCGATACACATATCTTTTATTAATGCCTCATCGGTTCGCATATTAATGAAAATCGGAATAGATCGAATTATGAAGGTATTTCTTCCAAAGTGTTCAAGTTCAAAACCGTATTTTTTCATTTCAGGAATTGCTTCTTTAACGAATTCAGTTTCATTTGGAGCAACCTCCATTTTTAGTGGTATTAACAAATTTTGAACTGGAATAGTCTTACTTTTATATAATTGTTGAACTCTTTCATAGTTGATTCTTTCATGAGCTGCATGTTGGTCAATGATAACAAGTTCATCATCATTTTGGAAGATTAAATAGTTTTTTCCAGCTTGAATTCCACAGTTTAAAATCTGGAGGGGTGGTAATTGGGTAACATCGATCTTGGGTTTAATAATTGTGGAATTAGATTGTGAAGAGAATAATGAATTTTTTTTATTTTTGACAGAATTTTTTAATGAGCCATATTGTTTTGATGCTCTCTTATCAATGTTGAAGTGAGATTGAGTTGTTTTTTGTGTTTTTTTATTCTTAGAAATGTTATTATTTGTAGTTTTTATTGATTTATTTGAATCTCTTGTTACTTGTTGCCTATTGAATAAATCGGGCTCAATAATTTTTGGATTAGATGGTGTCCAATAGTCAATAATAGTTTCACTTGTTTTGGGTGACTTATTCTTGCTTTCCTTTATATCTAAGTGGTATTGTTTAAATCCAGTTTTAATTAAATCATCTAATATTATCTGTAAATCCACCAGGAATTTTGTTTCATCTTCAAATTTCACAGTTTTTTTTGAAGGATGGATATTAAAATCTACCTTATTTGGAGGAACATCAATATATATGATATAAAAAGGAAACCGGTTTCGCATTAAATAATCTTTATACGAATTAATGATTAATTGACTAATTTTATTATTTGAGACTAATCTTTTATTAACAAATAAAGAAGCAGCGCCCTTATCCGATCTTGATATCTCTGGACTTCCTATGAAACCGTTTAATTTAATATTTCCGTCATTAAAATGAACGGGTATTAAGTTATTTGAAACATTTTTTCCATAAATTGTCTGAATTGCAAATTTATATGGATCAAGTTTGTATTTTCCTTCATTATTATTTTGATCTGACCAAGCTGGTGAATTTATTATTATAACAGAATTATGAATGAGTTTAAAATGAATTTTTGGGTAAGCTAGTGAGTATCTTGTTAATACATCTGTAATATGCCCAAGTTCTACTCTATTACTTCTCATAAATTTCTTTCTAACCGGTAAATTAAAGAAAAGATTTGCAACTTTAATTGTAGTGCCTATGGGTGCCCCGCATTGTTCATTATTTTTAATTTTTCCCCCTGAAATCTCTAATTTCTTTCCATATTCTTGATTTGCAGGATGACTTATTATTTCAATTTGAGAAATCGCTGCAATACTAGCTAGTGCTTCACCCCTAAACCCTAATGTATGTAGATTATCCAATTCATCAGCTGATTTGATTTTTGATGATGTATGGCTTTGAAATGCGATTTCCATATCATCTTCATTAATTCCACTACCATTGTCTTGAATTTGAATTAGATCTTTTCCCGCATTTTCGATGGTTATAAAAATCTGGTCTGCTTCTGCATCCAATGCATTTTCGAGCAATTCTTTAACTACAGATGCGGGTCGTTCTATTACCTCCCCAGCAGCGATTTTTGTATATCCCTCGATAAGATGAATTTTTCTCATTTCGAACGCACTATTAATTTCATTGGAATTCTTAAAAACTTAAATCCTTTGATTAGCCAGAAAATAAAAAGTAAGTAAAATTGATAGTAAACAATGCAGACAACAAAAAAAACCACAGCTGAGATCTATAATCTTAACACAACAGAATATTCGCGTTTTCCAGAAGAAAATAATTGCTTTATGCGCGCTTTATACGATACAGATTTTCCCTTTTACCAACAAGATTTAATGACTAATATGACAAATTTGGTCGATTCGGGAGATATTAGGTTTAGTAGGCTTGATTTGGCTCTATATGCTGCATCTTGGACAGTAGACGCCCACATGCCTTTTGCCAAAAAATGGTTTCCAAAACCGTCTGCTAAAGATTATATTCCAGCTGAAGTAGTTCAGCGCCCTCCTGATGAAATTTCCAAAGAGGATTTAACAAAATATGTAAAACGCGCAGGTAAATTCTTGGGTGCATCCGAAGTTGGTATAGCAAAAATAGATCAAAATCAGAATTGGATTATTAAAAATTCTGCGAAGATGACTGGATCCGGAGAAATAAAAAAAGAAGAAATAATATTACCAGAAGGAGTCAACCACGCCATCATTTTAAATATTGAGATGGATCCAACTGGAATTCGTTGTTCTCCGGGATTTTTAGAAGTAGCTTCTGTTGGATTAGGTTATTCGATTATGACCTCGCTTTCAGTAAGTGTTGCTCAGTTCATTAGAAATTTGGGATACATTGCCATTCCCTCAACAAATGATACTGGATTAAGTATTCCGCTTGCAATCGAAGCTGGATTAGGTGCTCAAGGGAGAAATGGGTTGTTATTAACAAAAAAATATGGTCCTCGGGTCCGGATTTGTAAAGTGTTCACCAATATGCCACTGAATGATGATTCTCCAGATATCGAATTTATCTCTAAAATTTCAAATTACTGCAGGACTTGCCAACGTTGTGCTGAAGCATGCGAAGCTAAGGCCATTTCTTTTGAAGATAGTCCCGATAATATTTCCAAATGTTCTTCAAATAACCCGGGTGTTACCAAATGGTTTGTTGATACAAACGCATGTTATGGAATTTGGGTAAAATACTCCACGGATTGTGGAAATTGCATTTTCGCCTGTCCATTCAGTAAAACTCCTACAAAATTAACTTCAGAAGAGTTTTGGGATATTTAAAATTTAGAAATCGAAAAAACAATTGTCTTCTTTAATTGCTTTGGTAACTATTTCGGTTGTAGTTCTCTCAATTAACTCGGAATTAAATAAAATTTGCATTTTTTCAAAAATATCTTCTCTATTAGATGCTCTGGCAATTACAACGAAATCATTTTCACCGAACACAAAATAAACGGCAAAAACTCCCGGTACTTCTGATAACATCTGACCTACTTTTTCATGATATCCAGGTCCAAATTTAGCTCGAATGCGTATTATCATTTGTTGATCTTTACCTAATTTAGCAGCATTAACCTTAGCATGATATCCTTCTATAATTTCTTCGTTTTCTAATCGATTTAATCTGTAATTAACTTTAGCTTTTGAAATTCCTAATTTTTGTGCAAGTTTACTTAGCGATGGCCGCCCTGAGTCAATTTGAACTAGTTTTAAAATTTCTTTATCTGTGTCATCCAAGAAACTTCGACGTGAAGACATAAGTACATTTAATTTTTACAAATATATAAATAATTATTTTTTATTTTTACGATTTTCAATATAATATAATAAATCATAAGTTATTGTTCATTTAGTATAGATATCATAGAATTATTTTTACAAATCTTATCTTTTAAAAGCATTTGAATATTATCTGTTCATAGTGTGGAAGATGAAGAAAAAACTTACTTTAGAATTTTTGAGAAGTGAAATAATCGGACGAGATTTCTTTTTTAAAACTCCTTATGGTAAACGCCTTTTAACGTATGCAGATTATTTCGCTTCTGGACGTTCACTTAAATTTATTGAAAAATATTTAATTCATATCTCACGAATTTATGCAAACACACATACGGAAGATGATGTAACTGGAAGAAGCATGTCTGGAATAATGCATAGAGCCGAAAAAAATATCAAGAAAGCTTTCAATGCCGAAAAAAATGGAATAATAATTGAAACTGGAAGTGGATCGACTGCAGCTATTTCAAAATTCCAAGAGATAATTGGTGTTAGATTTCCACCAGCAACCAAAGTTTTAATTGAAGATATAATTCAACCTTTTATAAAAGATGACAAATCTAAAATCGAAGTTTATAATCAACTCCAAGCAGAAATTAATAGTAAAAAGCCTGTAATCTTTTTGGGTCCTTATGAGCACCATTCAAATGATGTTATGTGGCGTGAAGCCTTTGATGATGTTATTCAGATAGATTTAACTGAAGATGGCTTATTAGATTTAGAAGATTTGGAAGTAAAAGTCTCGGATCCCGCTTATAATGAAAGAAAAAAAATTGGCTCTTTTTCGGCTGCTTCTAATGTAACTGGTTTAATAACTCCAGTTTATGAAGTTGCGCGAATTTTACACAAACACAATGCACTAGCTTGTTTTGATTTTGCTGCTTGTGCTCCATATGTAAAAATAGACATGAATCATGATAAAGAATCTTATTTCGATGCTATTTTTCTATCACCGCATAAATTCATAGGAGGTCCGGGTTCTACAGGCTTGCTAGTATTTAGAAAGGATTTATATAATCAAGAAATACCACCAACTTCTGCGGCTGGAGGAACTGTTGATTTTGTGAGTCGATCCAATGTTGTTTTTACTGAAGATATTGAAACTCGAGAAAAACCTGGAACTCCTGGAATTTTGCAGATTATCAAAGCTAGTCTTGCAATTAACTTAAAGGAATCAATAGGAATTGAACTAATTGAAGAACGGGAGAGATATTACACTACAAAAGCTTTTAATAGATTATCGAAAAACCCGAAAATTAAAATTTTAGGAAACCCAGATCCTGATAAACGCATTGCTGTTTTCTCATTCTTATTCCGTCACAATGATAAATATTTGCATCCAAAATTTGCTACAAAACTAATGAATGATCTTTTTGGAATCCAGTCGCGTGCAGGTTGCTCTTGTGCAGGAGTTTATGGCCATCATTT
>JAUWPK010000227.1 GCA_030611625.1 Promethearchaeum sp.
GAGGGATTGGTTCTGCAAGACAGGATGTAAATATAAGTATTTCGGGTGTAGATCTAGTAGAGTTAAAATTTATTTAAAATTTATCAATGATCGAGAAATGGTGTTTGCACGAATGCCTTCGTCAAGATATGCTAATAAAGATTGCTAAAAAGTTAAAAGAGCGAAAATTTGATATTAATGAGCTAGAACATACCTATTTTGAGCTCACTGATAAGTTTAATGCTAAAAATATTCCAAATAATTTTATTATTATGGGTATCCGATTACCTAAGTTAGATGGGGTTTTAGGTTTGGAAATTCAACCCAGAAAGGATTTTGGGCAAGATATTTTTGAGAAAACAGCCCTAATTACAGGACTTATAATGAAAAATATGTTCCATTCTGATGAATTAGATCCTAAAGCACAAAGAAGGCAACATAAAGATGCTTCAAATAATTTCTTCTTTTCAAATATGTCAAAAGAACTGGATAAAGAAATAAAATCAGCTCTTAATCTTAAAAATGGTGATGCTTATGCTTTGGTTCTTGGTTCCCAAAAATGGTGTATTCACGGTTTGAAAAAGATCATTGAAAGAATAAAAATGGCTCCAAATGGAGTCCCCCAAGAAACTAGAAGGGCATTACTTGATGGGAATTCTGAATTCCTACGCGTAATTCATGGTAAAGACCGTCTCTATCCTGATACCGATACTCCAATAATTGATATGGATATGGATGAAGTTTATGCATTAAAAGAAAAAGTTGGAAAACGACCTTGGGAAATTGAAAAGGAATATAATGAGAAATATGGATTAACTTTTGAACATGTAAAACAACTTATTAGGCATAATAGACATGATGATTTTGAAAAATTGGTTGAAAATGGTTTTAATCCAAAATTAGTCTATAAAGTTCTTGAAGAAACCCTAAAAGCCATTCAAAGAGAAGGTATTGAAATTGAAAACATTTCTATCGAAAATATTGAAGAAATAATTAAAGGAGCACAACAAGGGTTATTTGATAATAGCGTGATTCCAATAATTTTGAAGGAAAAAGTTAAATCCTCAGAAAAAAGTATACAACAAATTCTTACTGGTTTAGATATTAAAAAAATTGAAGTAAGTGAACTTGAAAAGATTTATCCTGAAGCCCTAGATGAATACAATAAAATTCAATCAATAAATAATAAGAAACTTAATCGATCTGCCATTATTCAATCACAACCATATTATAAAGCTAATCAAATTACCGGAATTTTAATGAGAAAAATCCACAGAGCTCTTTCTGGCAAAATTGTTTATGAATTTGTACGAAAACAACTGGAGGCTAAATAAGATGACGAATGAAGCTGAAGTTAGAGATCCAACTGGATATAAAGGCGCACTACGCGAATGGCTATTAAGAAAGAATATTGGCGTTTGGAGCATGGTGCGTGTTAAAAAAGGGGTCGCGATTTATGAAGGCGTAGTTCTACCCAGATCAGAAAACACATCTGAGAATTATCTTGTAATTAAAGTAGATACGGGATATAATATCGGTATTTATCTAACGGATGATTGTATGATAGAAGAGATTGGCTTCAAGAAAGGTGAATATAAACTTCCAGATGTAACTGTCCGTATGAATAAGGATTTACCTAAAGTGACTCTTCTAGGAACCGGAGGAACTGTAGCTTCTAGGTTAGATTATCGAACTGGGGCTGTTTTACCTGCATTTACTCCCCAAGAATTATTCTCAGCAGTTCCTGAATTAATGGATATTTGCCAATTAACACCAAAGAAAATCTATGGAATTTTATCAGAAAATTTTAAACCCGAATTCTGGGTGAAAACTGCTCAAGCAGTGATGAAAGAATTTGAAAACGGTGCTGATGGAGTAATTATTGGCCATGGAACTGATACAATGTCATTTACATCTTCTTATCTTTCATTTGCATTCCAAGATTTAGCTGCTCCGATAGTATTCGTAGGATCCCAAAGATCAAGCGATAGACCTTCAAGTGATGGACCTTTAAACATTATAAATGCTAGTACAATTGCTGGTTATGCTGATCTGGCTGAAGTTGTTATTTGTATGCATGGAAATTCAAATGATGCTTACAACCTTATTCATCGTGGAACGCGAGTTCGTAAAATGCATTCCAGTAGACGCGATGCTTTCAGAACAATTAGTGATATACCTTTAGGTTCTATAGACGCAAACCAAAATATTAAATTCCTAAAAAAAGATGTGAAAAAACGGGGTAAAATCGAAGATACATGGTTGGATGCTAAAATGGATGAGCGCGTGGCTATTCTCTATTTTTACCCTGGAATGGATAATGATATTTTGGAATCTGCAATTGATAATGGATATCACGGTATCATCATGATTGGCACAGGATTAGGTCACGTTAGTTCCTATATGTTTCCAGCATTAGATCGAGCTAAAGAAGAAAAAATTCCAGTTGCACTTGTTGTAGAACCTCTATTTGGTAGCACAAATTTACGTGTTTATGAAACGGGAAGAGATATGCTAGCAAGAGGTGTGATTGAAGGTGGTACGATGATTCCATGTGCGGCTTATGCAAAAATGATTTGGGTTTTAGGCCATACAAGGGACTATGATGAAGTAAGAAAAATGATGCAAACCAATCTCCGAGGAGAAATGATTACAAGAGAGCCAAATAAGGGATATTTATTATTTCAAGGTGTAGAGCCTGGAATTGATGAAATGATGAGAAAATTAGATCCAAATCCCAGATATGATGCATTTAGATAGAAGTAAATTTTTTTTTATATCTCTTTTTTCACATATATATCTGATATTTCTGTAAATCTTGTGGTGTTTCGATTTTAATATTATGGTTATTTCATGATTTAACATAAAATATTTTATTCTTTTATTATTCAGTTCATTATGGTAATTGAAATCGATTTGGACAAAATCAAGATTCGTGCAGTCAAACCAACAGATGGTAGTTTATTGAAAGAATTTGAAAATAAAATAATTGCTGAAAATCTTTTAATTAGCCGTAAGGACAAGCGAACAATTGAAGAATGTAATTGGATGGCGAAACACATGTATCAAGATGTAGAAAAGGGTTCTGGTGTGGTTTTAATTGCTGAATTTCAAGACAAAATTGTTGGTTTTTCATCAATGTTCTTTTTACGACAAAAAAGTAGACATATCGGAGATTTTGGAATTATGTTAGATAAAGATTTCCGACACCAAGGTCTTGGATATAAGTTAAGCCAATCTTTGATTAACATGGGAGAAGAAAAACTTGATGGATTAGATTTTATTCAATTAGGAGTATTTGCTGAAAATAAACCAGCAATAAAATTATACGAAAAATTAGGATTTAAAGTGGTTGCCCGAATCCCTAACAAGTTTAAATACGAAAATCGTTATTTTGAAGAAATTTTAATGCATTTATGTTTTAATTAAAATTTTTTTTAAGTAATTTCTTTTCTGAAATAAATTCAAAAAATTCCAGAATCAAAACATACTTTTTGCATTATAATTCCAACTCAATATCACTCTTATGGGCTTTTTCAAAACTTTCAGATAAAATTTTTGAATCTATTAAATCTTCTTGCATTTGTTGCTCTGTTAGAAGTGGAACCAAAGTGTAACCATCTTCAGTTTTAAGAAAAGTAAATTTTTGTCCTTCTTTAAATTCTTCAAGTTTACAAATTTTAGAAGGAATCGTTATCCGTCCCTTTTCGTCCATTGAAGTAGTAAATTGATTTGAAATATAACTCACCAAAATAACAACATTTTCTAGGTATTTAAATTTCATATATTATTTTTCGTTTTGCTAGCATTGCTAGCAATATTTAATTATCAGAATTTCTATTAATTACTTGAAACCAACAATGAATCAAGTGAATTTTCGATTAAAAGAAGATGAAAAAAATCTCTTAAAGATTATTGCAGGATTACAAGGAATTCCCATATCACAGCTTGCAAAACAAATCGTTCTAAAGGAAATTGAACCAAAAAGAGTTGATATTGCTTTTAGAATGCTTAAAGAAGGACGATGTGGTCGAAAACGCGCGTGGCAACTTTCTGGTCTTTCTTATCATGAGTTTATGAATGAATGGAGTCTTAGGAATGCTGAAGAATATATTCCAGATGAGGTTTATGAAAAATCTTTAGATGATGCACTTTCTCTCGATCTAGAATTATTCAGGAAAAAATCATAGGATGAAATTTCTAACTGATACTTGCTTTTGGCTTCACTCATTTGAGCTTTTCACCAATAAAATCATTGATATTCGATTAGTTTTTAATGATTTTCAATGGGGGATTACATCAGAAATAAGAAGAGAACTTATAAATTTCGAAAATGAAGGCTTTCTAAATTATGATAATATTAATATTGGTTCAGTCTCGGATGATGAGTTATTAAGATTCCAAAAAAAACATCCTACAATATCACATTTCGACATTGCAGATCAAACATTAATTGTTGCTGCTTTAAGGGAACCATGTGTTATTCTTACGGATGATGGAGGGCTTCTCATGGAAAGCCAAGCACTTCAAATAAAAGCACTTTTTCTTCCTCAATTTCTCCTTAATTTAGTAAAGGAAGGAGTCGTTTCTAAAAACACATATTATCAATGCTTGCGATATTGGGAAAAAAATAAATCATATCCAAAGAAACAATTAAAAATCTGGAAAGCCAAATTTCAAATTATTAATTAGAAAATTCATATACCTTTTTAGGGAATTTTTGTTAATTTTCTTTCAGTTCCCAATTTCATACGTTTAGATAAAATGAATGAATGGATGAAAAAAAAAATATCTTCAATTCAATATTTCTGTGACTCTAGGTGATCTATATTTATTCACCTTTTTTATTTATTAATTCAATAGCTTTATTTGCTGCAAATTCGATTAATTTATGACATTCTTTAGAGGAATCTGAAGCACCAAATTCTTGAAATTCTTTCCAACTGTTAAAATTTTTATTGCATATATCCTTACATTCCAAACTTGGCGTTTGTTCTAAAAAGCTACTCATAAATTTACCTCCAACACTGTAAAAATCATCGAATGACTTTTGTTCGTTCAATTTCTTTACGCTCTCTTTCATATCCTTCATATTTGTCAATATACTTGAATTTCTTATGTCTTTACCTAGATGTAAGCTTAGTGCCATGACTGCACCAGTTAATGCCCCACAAGCACCTCCTTGTAATCCTACTCCCCCATCAAGTGCTATTGAGATTCTTTCTACAGCTGAATTACCAACTTCCGTACTCTTTCTAATTTTCTCCAAGACTTGTTTAGCGCAATGAAATTTATTTTGGAAATCAGAATCAAGATTTATCTCAGTTTCGGGTTCAAGATCTTTAATAGAATAAAGATATTTGGCAGATCCACCTGTATGTGCTAATTCTTTGAATAATTTATGAGGGAGACTTAATTTCGATAAATCGCTAGATTTCCAGAAATCCAACCCTGTTCTTTCTCTACATAGAGTTGATCCATATTTCTCTTGGAACCATGTGAGGTAATTTTTGATCAAAGCATGAAGTTTTATTTCATCTTCTGTTTTCCATTCGGTAATTTTCGAATCCATTAACATTGCCAAAGTAAGTGCACCACTAGTAACAACACCACAAGTTGAACCTTTTGAGAACACTCCTCCTTCTAATCCTAATACTGCTTTTAAAACATCATCATCTACTAGATCAAATGCTTCTTGAAATGGTTTAATCTGTGTTAAAGAACATAAATTTGTTGAAATGTATGTCCGTCGAGCTTTTCGGGCTAATTTTTTTGCTTCTTTACTATTTTTCATACATAATCACATAATTATAATTAGTACGCTTTAGAGATATGTTCTTAACTAATATAAATGTTCCATATCATTTTCGTTTTTTTTTTATTTTAAATATTTTTGGATCATTAAGAAAGATTTAATAGCTGGATAGCGAAATTCTTTAGATCGTAAAGAAAATAGTATAAATTTAGAAACTTAATAAATATTTTTTCAGAAAATTAAATTTACAGTTTTTTCAGTGAGTAAAATAGCCTCTTCAATATTAATTGAAGCGAAATCCATTTCTGGATTTGTTATTATTTCTAATGCGATTCCAAGTGCAACAATATTCAAATCTGATAGTTGGATTCCTTCCTTTACCAATTTCTTTAGGTTTGGGATTGATTTTTCTATAAATAATCCTTCAAAATTTTTCCAAGATGAATCAAACGTATCAGATTTCTCCTTGAAAGTTGTTTTTCTAGCCACAATTATTAAAGATGAGAGTAACGATCCCTTTTTTTTTACATT
>JAUWPK010000119.1 GCA_030611625.1 Promethearchaeum sp.
TATTTCAAGTAGAATACGCTATTGAAGCAGTACGTAGAGGAACAACCGCAATCGCTCTTAAAAATAAAAATGCAGTAGTTTTTTGCGTTGAGAAACGAGCAATAGCTTTGCAAGAGAACATTGGATCAGAGAAACTCTTTAAAATCGATGATCATGTTGGAGTTGCAATTGCTGGATTAACCGCAGATGCTCGTACTCTTGTTGAACAAGCACGAGTTCATGCTCAAGTTAATATTTTAAGTTATAATGAAAAAGTTTCCATTTTAGAAACAACTCGGGACCTCTGCGATCAAATGCAACTATATACTCAGAACGCTGGAGTTAGGCCTTTTGGTGTTTCATTTTTAATTGGTGGAATTGATCCAGATAATGCTACTAAACTTTTTCTAACTGATCCTTCAGGAGCTTTCTGGGGATATCATGCTTGTGCTATTGGAGCAGGTAGTCCTACTGTTAGGGAATTTCTTTCAAAAGAGTATAAAACCACACTTTCATTTGAAGAGTTAAAATTGTTGGCAATTCGCTCACTAAAAGAAGTTATTGAAGGAGACATCAAAGGGGATATGTTTGAAATCGCAATAATCGAGAAAAAGGAAAAGAAATGGACATTTCTCTCCTTAGAAGATAACAAAAAATTATTAGAAAAATTAATTGAAAAATAAATAGAGTAATTTGAATAAACTTTTTTTACCTTTTTATATTAGTTCTTTTGAAGTAATCAAAGATAATTCGAAAATGTAAGGATTTCGAAGCTATTAACTTCCTTCATGGCGGTTAATCCAAATTTTTGTAAGTTATTGATGAATTAACCTTAAAATGCAATGAATTTCTTTACTTTAAAAAGGTGGATAAAAAAAATGTCTCAACAATCTAGGGGTGGCCCAAAAGGCAATTTTGATCTTGGTAAATTTATCATTGTCAAAGTGCGCAAGAAAAATCTGTATTTTGAAATGATCGCTGATCCTGAAGAAGCTTGGAAAGCAAAGCAAATCATAAGTGATCTTAGAAAGCAGAAAAAGGAAGAAAGTGAGATAGAATTGGACGAAATTTTACATAATTCTGAAATCACTTTAAGTGATATTTACCCAACGTATGATATTTTTACTAATGTAAAAAAAGCCGTTCGTTCAAATGAAGAGGATTTGATGGGAGCATTTGAAACTACTGAAGGTAGAAAAGTTTCAGCTCATTTTCTTCTTGAAGGAGAATTTTCATGGACTCAAGATCAAAGACAGAAATGGATTGAGAAGAAAAAGAAGCAAATAATTACGATTTTATCAAGAAATTGCATTAATCCACAAACTAAAAAACCTCATCCTCCCAAAAGAATAGAAAAAGCAATGGAAGAAGCAAAAATATCAATAAATATTGATAATACTGCTGAAGAGCAAATTGATTATGTGTTAAAAATGATTCAAGTAGTAATACCAATACGAATGGAAACCATAACGCTCGCAATTAAGATACCTGCTCTATATGCACCTAAAGCATATAATACCGTCGATAAGTATGCTCAGATCAAGAAGTCTGAGTACACCAACGAAGGCGCATGGATCGGTCTGGTTTCTCTACCAGCTGGTTTACAAATGGAACTTCTTGAAAAATTAAATAAGTTAACGCATGGAAAAATGCAATCCAAGTTAATAAATAAATAGATTAATTCAAAAACTAGAAAATTTCAATCAAATTAATTAATGTGAATATTATGGAAATTGTAGAAAGTATAGAAACGCCTTCTCGTGAAATTGTAACACCAGGAATGGTAATTTCAACAGATCCCGAATTAATTCCGGGAAGAGGGGCGGTACGTGAAAAAAATAATGAGATTATATCATTATTTGTTGGTTTAAAGGAAATTCGTGGAAAATATATAAACGTTGTCCCTTTAAACGGGTTATATAATCCCCAATTAGGAGATAAAATCATTGGGCGTGTAATTGCTAAAACCCCTGTTAAATTTCTTTTGAATATTAATTCCAAATATCTTGGGATTCTTAAACCATTAGATGCTTTCAAGAGAAACACACGAAATCGTGGATATGGGAAAAGCGTCGGATCTTATCGCGTGAAAGACGATGATCTTATGCAGAAATTAAAAATGGGTGATTTACTCATTTGTAAAGTCCTATCAGGTGATCGACTAAATGAACCTGAATTAACTTCTCTTGGTCAAGATCTAGGTCAAATAAAAGATGGAATAATAATTCATGTTCCACCACCAAAAATTCCAAGAATAATAGGTAAGAAAGGAAGTATGATTACTCTATTAAAAAATCTTCTTCATTGTAAGATTTTTGTTGCACAAAATGGCCGAATTTTGATCCAAGGTGGAAAAAATTTCAAAAATGAACGTTTGCTTATCGATGCAATTCATAAAATTGAAGAAGAAGCTCATACTTCAGGTTTAACAGATAGAATAAAAAATTATATTATAAAAGAAAAGAAAAAACGAGGTATTGAATAAAAATGCCAGTATTAGTTCCAGAACCCCATGATCCAATATGCTTCCGAAAAGATGGAAAACGATTGGATGGTAGGGAAGTTGATGAACCACGACCATTTTCATGTGAAGTCGGAGTAATTAAAAATGCTCAAGGTTCAGCTGTTGTTCGCCATGGCGGCAATTTAATTTATGTTGCAGTATATGGCCCCAGAGAAGTACACCCAAGACATTTAGCTAAACCAGATCGTGGTATATTAAGAGTATATTACCGCATGTCTACTTTTTCTGTTCATGATAGAAAAAGCCCAGCTCCAAATCGCCGAGATAATGAAATTTCCAAAGTAATTCGTGAAGCTATTGAACCCGTATTATTTTTAGAAGCTTATCCAGATTCGCAAATTGAAGTGTTTATTCAAATTATGGCTGCAGATGGAGGAACAAGATGTGCATCCACAACTGCGGCATCTTTGGCGCTCGCTGATGCAGGAATTCCTATGAGAAGTATGATTGTTGGGATTGCTGCCGGTAAAGCACAAGATAAAGTTATTTTAGATCTTGGTGATAAAGAAGATAAAGTAGGACAAGCTGACGTTCCCGCTGTTGTAGTTATGAAAGATAAAACTATTTCTCTATTACAATTTGATGGTGAAATGTCTATAGAAGAAATGAAACTTGGATTTAAATATATTCTAAAAGGAGCAGAAGTTATTTATCAAAAACAATTAGAAGCTCTAAAAGGAAAATATGAAGCAATTCAAATGCAAGCAAAAAAAGAATCAGAAGAATATCAGAAAACGTTACCGAAATTACCTCAAGAAAAACCATTACCTCCTTCTGATACAGTTGTTTCTAAAAAAACTGAAGAAATTAAGGTCAACAAAGACGAAAAAGTCCAAAAACCAAAGAAAGAACCCAAGAAAGAGACTAAAAAAGGGCCAAAGAAACCAACCAAAAAGGACGTTAAAAAAGAGACTAAAAAAGAGACCAAGAAAAAAACTGAAGAAAAAGCGCAAAAAGCTAATGAAACAATTCAAAATGCCCCTAAAAAAGATAGCGAAAAAGGAGGAAAAACCAAATGATTGATGTAAATAAAATAGTTTCCTCATTAGAAAGGAATTATATTCTAAAACTTCTCAAAGAAGGAAAAAGAATTGATGGAAGAGATTTATTTGAATTTAGAGAAATTAAAATCAAAACCAATTTTAGTCCTAAAGCTGAGGGTTCTGCAGATGTTTTCCTAGGAGATACCCGTGTAATGTGCGGTGTTAAATACGATATCGGAAAACCCTATTCAGATAATCCGGATCAGGGAGTAATTACTGTAATGAGCGAATATGTCCCTATTGCGAGCCCTATGTTCGAATCTGGCCCTCCTAGAGAAGATTCCATTCAACTTGCAAGGGTTGTTGATAGAGGGATTAGGCATACTAATTGTATCGACAAAAAAGAATTATGCATTGAACCTTTTAAAGCTGTATATATCTTGTTTGTGGATTGCTATATGATGGATTACTTTGGTAATTTAACTGATACTGCCGCTATTGCCGCCATTGCAGCTTTACTTAGTGCAAAAATACCAGGCGCAAAATGGGATTCAGAAAAAGGAGAAGCAGTATGGGATGGAACTATAAAACCCTTAACAATTCATGAGATACCATTAAGCATTACATTTGGTAGAGTTGGGGATGTTATCTTCGTAGATCCTTACTTACCTGAAGAGTTGATCATGGATGGTTCGATAGCTTTTGCAGTCGATGAAAAGAAGCAAATTACTTCTATTCAAAAATACGGTAACGCAACTTGGACTGTTGAAGAAATTATGGAGATATCACAAAAAGCTATAGAAATCGCAGATGATCTAAGAGCTAAAATGAATTTAAGACGTTTTTGTCCGAATTAAGACAATAATACCGAAACCTGCACAATTATAATAAAGAATTTTTTTTTTTAATTATCTTGGAAAATCTTTTGTAAATATTATTAATGACCGGATCTGTGGGCAACAAGTCAGAACAAATACCATTTTCAAGAATATGTAATATATGAGGGTCAGCTTCATGAATAAGACGCTGTACCTGATCTTTAGAAACTGAATTAGGATTAGCACGATATTGGAGGGCGAGTTCATACGGACTTTTACAGAAATATTCGAGCAGACGATCGATTTTAGTAGGAATAAAAAGCCGTTCTTCTAGCGATAATGCGTATACCCAGTGCTCTTTTTCATAGAATTCAGGTGCCTTATCTTCGTTCCATTCTTGGTCTGGTAGATAATCAACAATTCCGTTATTAATGAAATGATCAAAACCGTGATTTTTAATCTGAGATTCTAAATGGTCGGGGCTATAATGAATTAACCATCTTCGGACAAATTCGAGAGGATTGTTGGCAGAAAAAACTGTGAGGTCAATACATTCATTTAGGAGTTACGGGTTAATGATTTTAAGAATTGAGTTTAGCAGTTTTTTCCTCATTTAATGCTTTATCAATTACTTCATTTGCTCGGATACGAGCATCAAAGGATCCCAATGTTTGTCCATTTATCGCAGCGATTTCTATTTCTCTTTCAGTCAAAATATCTACTGTTTTATGACGACCGTGTTTCTTCAACATTTTTTCTATATCTTCTGAGGAGATATCCGATTTTTGTTCTGCCATTATCTCTTTTCTATAATTCTTCTTCTTTACCTCAATATTGTTCATATAGGCTTGTTTTGCAAATAATTGGTTGAATCCTTTGACTCGATAAATAAGATTGGATATCCAATATAAGATAATACATATTCCAACTACACGGAAAGTTATATTATTTGTATGCGAACTCCAAAAAAAGCTGAAGATTATCGCAATTGTATAGATCATTCGCATAGTGAATCTTTTTTTTATCAAAGAATTATAAACGCTTGCAGTAAGTGAGTCAAAACAATCACTACACAATTCTTTTACATTGCACTCATTACAAATTATTTTACCACATCCTGCACAATAAGGATTTCGATTTAATGTCGAGGTATGCTTACCACATTGTTTACAGTCAAATATATTTCTATGAATATTATACCACATTGTTTCCACCTTTTTCCTATAATCACATTGATGCTTTATTATTATAAATGCTGTGGTTCGGACTTCATGTACATCATTAATACTGATATTGTATAAAAAACCGATTTACGTATTTGTCACGGTAATTCTATTGGATTATTCGGGAACTTTTATGCAATTATTGATAAAGTGACGACTTAGATTTATTGCATGAAAATTAATCCTACTTTTACATGAATAACTTAATAAAATTTCTTTAATTCCAAATTACGAAGTTTAATAAACTGAAAATACCGAATTCTTTTTTCAAAAAATTTTTTATTTATGTTTATTTATCTTTCTTATAAATACATATGACTTGGTGAATGATCACCATAACAATGTAAATTAAATTACAAAAGTGAGATATGTGGGAAAAACTAAGAAAGTTGGTATCGCCGGTAGATTTGGACCTCGATATGGTTCAAGATTACGTAAACAATGGAGGGATATCACTTCAAAACAAAAAGGAATAAATAAATGCCCAAAGTGTAACACTAAACTTCCGAATATGAGGGAATTTGCAGGCCTTTGGCATTGTAAAAAGTGCGGAGCTACCTGGACGGGTGGTACCTGGGAAAGTGCTACTGCCAGAGGTAAAGAATCTCACCGAATAGCTATTCGAATGGCTCGTGAGGCAAGTGAAGCCGAGCAAAATCCTGCTTCCGCGATTAAGAAGTAGATTTTTTTACCTAATTTTCTTAAAACATTAATGATTGTCAATGAAAATTATAAGTTCAATCAAATTCGAGTTTAATTCACCAAATGATGCGGAGATTTTTTATAAAAGTTTTATTCCTGAATTTCAAGATATGCCCATGAAACGATCAAAGTGGACAATCTCCAATCCTAAAGCAGATTCTAATGATATAATTTTTCAAATTAACTCTGAAGATGCTACCGCTTTTCGTGCAACAATTAATTCATTAATTCAATTTGCAAATATTGTTGAAAAAACACTCAATTTAATAAAAATTTAGAATTTATTACACATCTTCACTAAATTTTTTTAAGGATTAATCCACATAGAGATCATAATTCTTTTTAGGAGAAAAATAAATATGCCCATTGTAACACATGAAGATGCAATAGAACTAGCTAAATTAGATGTTGAAGTGGCTCACTTATTTACAAAAATAGCCCATAAGATTAACTCACTAGGATCCCAAGAGAAAAAACTTGGAGAAATGTATCAAGGTTATGGTAAAGACTTACAAGTGTATCAACGTAAGCTTCGAGACAAGAGTAAGCAAATGGATGTACTTTCTCGTGAAGATCATTCAGGGGTTGACTCTGAAGATGTTTCTGAGTGTAAAAAGAGAATACACGATGTAGATGATCAAATTAAGATGATTGAAGCTTTTGAAGGATCTTTGAAGGATCTTTCACTTCAAAAGAAAGGTCTAACGAAGAAAATGCAAGAATATTCGAAATTGATAATCCATAATGCAAAAATTCGAAAAAGTATCGTTCTTGTAGGGTTGAAAATCGATAAAGCCAAAAATAAAATGGTAGCTGCTGAATCGATTTCGAACGATGAGGATAGAATGAAGGATATTGAACGGGAATTTGAACGCTCAAACAAAGAATTAGGTAAGAAATGGGAGCAAATTCTGGAAGAACGTAGTGAAGTTAACGAAGTTTGGAAAGCTTTGAAGGATTCAATAGACGAATTTGAATAAAATCTGAAAATAACCACTTTTTTGATTTTTTTTACCAATAAATTTCTCTTAACATCTCGTGATGTTCATTTAGAGAGCGAATTACTACATTTTTATAATAAGTTTTTAAATTATTTTTTCCACGTTCATGTAAATCTTCTAAAGCCTCAATCAATTATGACCAGCGGCTGTAAATGTTGTAAATACTACTCACCAAAGATTTTTATCGTTGCTCCAAATCCCGATCCATGAAAAATTTTGCCATTACTTAAAACTAAAACCGCATCGCGCTTTTCCATAAGTGACTTGATCGAAACCATGTTCTATTTTTTCTATAAACTAATTCCAATAAATATATGCTCGAAAATGTAGTTCTGGGCTAACAATTAACTTTTTCAATTCATTTTCATTTATTTAATTTTACCCAAAAAAATGAGATAAAAAAAAATGATAAATAATAATGAAATTTTAATAAATCAAAATTATAAATTTGCTTGATAAACAGGTTCTAAACTTATTTTTTGCATAAATTCATTGATTTCTTTCATTTCCTCATCATCAAATGCATCAATCAATATGGATACGCTACCTTCTGCACCCCCAATTCCTCCAGATGCCACATGATATGCTTCACAATCAAAGATAATTTCCATTGCTTCAACTTCAGTAATAACAGTAGCACCTGGTATAGGAATTAAACCACAAGAAATACCCTCTGCAGGTGGGTCCATATTTTCTGTGCCCATTACCTCCATTAAACTATAAACATTTCCGAAAATCAATTTTTCAAGCCCAATTGGACATATTATTTCGATTCCCTTTGCTTGAAGGATCCCTTGTAAGGATCCAATACTTCCTCCGCTTTCTCCACCAACAAGAACTGCAGGAATTCCGTTTATATCGAGTGCGTTTGCTCCCTTGATATAAATGTCCCCGTTATGAAATCGCTTGAACTCTTTTGTTCTGTCTTCATATTCTTTTGGAACACCTTTCCGCAAAAGAACTTCCTTTTTGCGATTTCCTCTATTTATTCCCCATTTCATAAATTTTTCTCCGGGAATAATCTGCCCTGCTGTATAATCCCCTTTATTAAATTCATCTTCAATATTTTTTAATTTATAAAGTTCTTCTAAAACGTAAGCATTTGTAGATCCTCCACCGATAAAAATTTTCTTAGAATCTAAAGCTTCTCTTACTTGTGGCATATTACAGATTCCCTTTGCTATTAATCGTCGTGATTGGGAAGGATTAAGTATAAAGGCTTTTCTATTTTTCATGATGTGCACCTTGTAGTAACTTATCAAATGTGAGATTTTTGAAAAAATTTTTCACTTTTTGAGTATTTGGAAAAGATAATGGATAAAAAAAATCCTAATTACGGCTATGAATTTTTAAATCATCCTGCCGATGTATGGGTTCATGCTTGGGGAAAAACATTTGAAGAAGCGATTGAAAATTGCGTTTATGCCTTAATGGAAACGATGTTTGAAGGAAATATTATCGAAAATAAAATTACTCGGGATATTATTATAGAAGAGAACACAAAAGGATCGCTGCTGGTTGCATTTTTATCTGAATTTCTCTATATTTTTGATACGGAATATTTGATTTTTAATCATGTTAAAAATGCTCCGATAGTTAAAAATTCATCTGGAAAATTGGAAATCCATGCAAAATGTCAAGGAGAAGTTTTTGATCCATTAAAACACACTCCTGATATTGAAGTTAAAGCAATAACTTATTCTTATTTAGAAATTAATGAATAAAAAAAAAGAACAGATATTAAAATTGTATATGATATATGAGAAAAATTGCTGGTACCATCATTAAACTGTTTTTTCATCCTTTTTATTAATGTACATAATTACAATAACTAATATCATAACAAACAAAATCATTCCAACCCATGATATTTTCATTATTAAATCTTCGCAGACAAGTATATAAATTGTAATTTCGATAAAAATAATTAGTGCCTCTAATGCAAAAGCAAGTGTATAAATCATACTCCCTTTATACCACGCAGGTCCAAGAAAATAAGGAAGATCTACATCCATTAACTTTAAAAAATCTCCGGATTTTCGAGTTTTTTG
>JAUWPK010000094.1 GCA_030611625.1 Promethearchaeum sp.
ATGAAGGTTTTAAAACCCAATCCGCAAGGTTTCTGTTCAAAATGAATTCTCATAAAATTGAACGGGGAAAGTGTAAAAAAGAGTAAAAAAAGAATTCACTTCTTTCTTTGATTCCAGTTCTAAGTAGAAATTTGTTCTTTATTCTTTAAATAATAAAGAATCATTCCAATAAAAACTAATCCAGTCCAAACTACAGATAATTTCAAAGCAAGAAGATTTATTATCATTCCATCTATACTCGTTTGAGAAGTTGCTATAAATGTTCCTGAAATCAAGAAGAAAATGACCGATCCAAAAGATAATACATCTAAATAAATCGATTTCTTAAATATGTATATTTCTTGTTGTGGCTTTTGTAATTTTATCTTAAGATACAACAATCCCGATATAATTAAAACCAGACTAAAAATATAGCCTGTCAGAGGTCCTTTTGGTGTTTTTATAAAAATAAAAGTAAAAATCAGAAATATTATTATAAATCCACTATACATAAAAAAACTCAATCTTCCAATCGGTTTTTCATCCCAATCTCTTTGAACTAACCGAGTAGCAAGATAAAATGTGAGCAAAGCCTGAATAAAGCCCCACCAAATAATATTGATAAAAAAAAATCTAGGAATATTAACACCAATAAATGTGGGATTGATAAAAATATTTCCCGCAAAAAAAGTCACAATAAGAGTTCCAAAAATAAATGAAACTATGAGAAGTTGTATATTATTAATTCTAAACTTGCGAATTAAACTATCAACAATCATGAAATATGAAAAATATAAGATAAAAAGGAGAATAATGAGACCCTTATGAAGGAACAAACCGTAAAATCCTCTTATTGAATATTCAAACAATAAATTGAATATTACTGCAAGGAAAACAATTTTTATCTTATTATTTACCATATACGTTTTAGTGGTATCTACTATTAAATATTTTTTGGAGTTTTTCCGACAAAAAATATATTATAAAAAATATCTTTTTAAGGCTTAATATCAATTGATAATTGATAGAATTGATAGTTGTATTTATCTTAAAAAAAAAAAGCTCAATTTGTAAAACTATGCTTCACTTTCGGGTTCATTCAGAAGCTTAATCTTTGTATCTATGTTTTTAACCATATTTTGCATGCCTTCGATTCTCTTAAGAATATTTTCTTTCACTTTCCTTAAAATTAAAATCTTCTCAGAGATGGATTTCGATTCCATGAAATTGGGATCTGCAGACAGGGGGGAAAATAGTTTCATAACTTGCATTAATTTTATTTATATCGTTGACGGATTCTGACGGAGTCTTGTGAGTATCCCTCACAGATTCTATTCGATTGACGGTGTTCACTAACCCATAGTGAACTTTTTTACACCACAGCTGATTATTTGTTTAAGGTATACCTCCTCATGCGTTGTGGGGATTGTAGTAACTAAAGATATTATCAAAGCTTTAGGTGATTTCTTTAAAAAATCCTAAACATTTCTAAAGTATGGCTCTGCTCGTTTATATTGTTGGGGTTTATCCTTCTCAATTTTGAAATGTTCCAATGCTTGTAATGGCCAATATGGATTTCTAAGAAGTTCCCGTCCTAACCATATTAAATCGGCTTTTTCATCGATCAAGATTCCATCAATCATTTTTGGATCTCTCAACATTCCACCTGCTAAAATAGAAATTTTGGTTCCATTTTTAATTTCATTAGCAAAACCGATTTGATATCCTGGTTGCACGTTAGAAGGAAATCCCTTCTCAATAACTCCTCCGCTGCTCACATTGATAAGATCTACTGATGTGGAATGATCTTGTTGAATCTCAGAAAGCATGGGAAGGAAATTTTGTGGGTGTAATCCATCACTCGAATATTCTTCAGCAGAAATACGTAATCCTATTGGTCCTTTGAAATTATTTTTAACAGATTTTATAATTTCTTGTAGAAATTTAGTTCCAATTCCATTTTTACAACCATAAGAATCTTCCCTTCGGTTTACTAAAGGCGAAATGAATTGATTAATCAAATATCCATGGGCTCCATGTATTTCTACCATATCAAAACCAATTTTCTGAGCTCTTCGTGCACCTTCACCAAAAGCGCTTATAACTTGATCAATATCTGAATCATTCATCTTAATAGGAGTTGGATATTCATCACTGAATTTTAAATCCCAAGATGATATCCCTTGGCCTATAGTTGCTTTACGCCCTGCATGGGCTAATTGAATTGCAATTTTTGACCCAAAACCATGCACAATATCTAGCAATGATTTTAATCCTGGAATCTGATCATCATTCCAAATTCCTAAATCATTTCCGCTTATTCTTCCTCTTGCTTCTACTGCAGTTGCTTCGATTATTATTAAACCAACTCCTCCTTGCGCTCGGGTTCCATAATGCACTAAATGAAATGGTTGAACAAATCCTGCTCCGTCAGCGCTATACATACACATGGGAGGCATAACTATTCGATTTTTCAAAGAAAGATTTTTAATTTTAAACTTTGTAAATATCATTGGAATTTCCATCTTCACTTTTTATTTATATTTAGCAAGTTCTCGATTTAAAAAACTTTCATAATATTTCATAAAAATTGAGCCCAAAATAATTTAAACTTAGAATTTTAGATTTTAATAACAATTTCAAAATTTATTGTGTGATTAAGGAAATGGGAAAAAAGAAGAAAAACCAACTGAATAATACAGATTCTTCAATATATGAAATTTTTTCAGACTTTAAAAGCCCAGATTGGAACCCTTTTCCTTTTCAAACACAATTTCATGAGGTATTTATCCCTAATGAATCTGAAGTTGTTAGTTTAATTAATCGTTTTCGATCTAACTTAAAATTTCAAAAACTAAAATCAATTTATTGGTATCTTTTACTGGCAAAGTATTCCCAAATTCCAATTTCTGAACAGGAATATAATTTATTTGATTATATATTAAGCAATGAAATTGAAACAGAAAATTCTATTGGATTCTATGATAAAATTGAGATTCTTAATAGTAGTGGAAAAAAAAAAATTAAACGAAAAGAAAAAACTTTTCCTGACATTTTCTCAACTTTTTATGCCTTAGCTGCTTTAAAGTATATCGGAAGGCTTAATGAATACCTCTTAAGTTCCGAAGAAAGAAAAAGAAAAAAGATTATTAAATTTTTAGACTCCTTGGTCGAAAATTCTCAAATTTATCATTGTTTTAATCCTCAATGTAAAATTTGCAGGGCAGTTCCGGAAACAGAAATTATTTTCTATATTTTCCTAACTTTTGATCTTATTGGTATTCATCCAAGGAATCGTTCAACTTCATTCTTACCGTTATTAAAAAATGCAAAAAATCAGCACCGTTATAATACATTTCGACTCTTATCATTACGATATATAGGTTCTAAGACTTATATCAAAGAAGAAGATCTAATTAAACTTCATAAAATACAAAAATTAGATGGTGGTTTTGTTGATGTTGATAACACATTTTGGATCAGTCAAACGTTTAAGGCTTATGAGTGGCTCATCCCGTACCAAGCAGGTCCAATTTTTTCGTATTTAGTAAGAAATATAAATACTATTGGTAAAATTAAACCATCTTCTGATGAAATTAGTAACCAAATAACTAACACAAGCCAAGCTGTCGTTCTTTTGACAGGAATATTTGAATTATTAACTAATGAAATAGAAGAACTGCTTTTTACAAACATGCCACCTGAGAAAATTATTGATTTAGATATTCTCTCTATTCATGGTGGATTGAAAGGCGCCGAAGAAGCGGTTATTAAATTTATTAATTCAAAATATAGTCTTACTCTTGAGATTTTTAAAAATGAAGAAAGATTTGAAGATTTTCTTTTAAATTTGCAATATCCTCATAGAGATCATGCAAGAGAACTATACAAACTTATCCAAAACCAATCACAATTAGATATTAAGACATTTCGTAAGTATTATAATAAGGGGCGTTATAAAAGAGATAGAATTGATGATAATGCAATTATTTCCTTAATCTCTGATATGAAAAAGCAGCATTTCTTTGATGGACAAATTATTAAACGCAGTAGATTATTTTCAACAAATTATATTTTTAATCGAGATAGATTCATAAAAAGCGTTATAGTTTCAAACCGATTTGTGAAATATACTGATTTAAAATTTGAGAAAGAGCGAATAGAAGAAGTATCAAAAAATATTTTTAACATGACGCGTGAAATGGAAGAATCTTCACAAAATATCATGCATGAAGTTGAATCATTAATAATTGCGAGTCAAATAGAGCTTGCAGAAGAAAGATTGCGTTTTAACATTAAATATAACATCACCAAAGCATTATTCTTTGAAGAAAACATTAAATCATTCCAAGAAGAATTCAAAATTATTAGGGTAAAATCATTATTAAGTCCGCTAATTGATAAATGGAATAAGATATATGGCAATTTACAACGGAATTTTTTAAATATTTCTAAAGTTTTGTCAATTAAAATTGATGGATTAAAAGAAGAACAAGAACAATATCAACTATCCTGTCAACTAGAGCAACAAGTGAATCAAAAAATCCACTTGGCTATTGAGGAATTTGATGAATTTCAAAATAAATTTAGATCCAATCTTGAGAGTGATTATTCAAGAGAAGCTGTTATATCATTATTATCAGCTTTAAAACAGTTAGAAGGGATTGTATTAAAATTTGATCAAGAAATACAAAAAAAATCTTATAAAATCACTAATAAAGCGTCTGAAGTGACTTCATTAAGGCAAAAAGTTATTAGTTTATGGGTATCCAACCTTAAAGAGTTCCAAAATTCAATAAATTATTACCACTTAGGTTTTTCATTATGGAAAGATAAAATTTCAATTTTAGGGGAAAAAAATGATGAAATAATTAAACATCTCGATGAAATTAAGCAAAATACAAAAGATTTGATCTCAAAGAAGAAATATAAAAACGCGTTATCCACAATAGAAAAAGATTTTTCAGGGATATCTAAAGAGATAGAGTCTTTTTCACAATCGCTTAAGAAAGAAATTGATAAATATTACAAAAAAAATCGAAAGTTAGGACCATTAATTCAAAATATTATTACGGAATGGCTTGTAATTAGAAACCAGCTAGAAATTTCGAGTCAAGACATGCAATATGAATTGCAAAATTCAGTTGAAATGGATAAAAAGAAATATAAAATTGAGATGTTCCGTTTATCTGTTGAGAAAGAAATTACGAAAACACGCCAAAACTTTATTGAATTTGAAAAAACTTTGAATTCAATGATTCAAAGGGGTCAATGTAATCAACAATCGTTCGATGAAAAATATTCAAAATTAGAATCCAATCTCTCCAATAATAAGGGAAAATTAGAAAAGCAAAGAAATACCCTTAAAAAAAGTTTTACTTTTGAAATAGAAGAAATAAATACAATTTGGCAGCATTGGGAAGACTTTATAGCCGATTCAAATCAAAATCTTTTAAATTTAAAAGAAAAATACCTAGATGAAGAAATTCTTTCAACGATCTTTAAATATGCTAAGGAACAGAAAACGAATTATATAACACTCTTCATTATTGCAAAATTACTTTCAGAGAATGAGAAGATATTAAAAAATCGAATCACCAATTTGATAAATACAGACCGAATTAACGCCAAATTAATAGATGAAACTCCTGTGAAAATTGAATTACATAATACGATTTGGCGTATGAATGAAAGGCTGAATATGTATACAGAGGTTATTTTTAGAGATTTAGAAGCGCATTTTACAAAATTTCAGCGATATTATGAAAACTCAATTATAAATCATCAATTTTTACGTGACGTATCTCAAATTCAATCTATGACAACAAGCTTCAATGAGAAGCTAATTGAAATTTCAGAAAATTATGATGATTTTCTTAAACGGCATCGGATTGATACTGAATTTGAATTGATAAAGGAGAATTCTCAAAAATTCCGAAAAAGAATTACCGATTATGATTCAATCATTAAAAATATGAAAATTGCATGTGAAAAAACATCAGGTTATGATAGTTTCCTAAATAATAAATTAAATTTTCTAGAAAAAAATATTGTTAATTCAGAAATCTATAAAATAAATCAAGAACTTAAAAATCGCAATAAATATGATTATAAAATCAATGTTGATTGGTTAAAATCTCAAAAAAACAAATTTAAATCAGAAATGATTAAGTTAAGTTCAGAAATCGAGACTTTTAAGAAATTAAATACATTGGATTTTCCTCAAACTTCCTCAATAATAGCGGATTTAGAAAATAATTTTAATTCAAGAAAAAAGGAATTTATTGAGAAATATCACATAACAATAGATGATATTTCTGACAAATTAAATGCACTCGATCTCAAAAAACTTGCAAGTAAAATAGATGAACTGATCAAAAATAAGCAAGATGAATTGAATCAAATTTTAAGCACAATTAACTTGGAAATTCGGAATAAAATAAGGAGTAAAGATTATTTCAATGCTTCAAAAAAAATACGAAAATTTTTGTTAATTGATAAGAATTTGAAAACATTTGATAAAGAAATTAAATCAACCAATAAAAATTTAGTAAGCAGCAATAAGGTTTGGGAAATTAAAGGAAAGTATATTATTGAAGAATGGGATAGATATAAAGAGGATTTTCAAGACACCATTAAGAATCAATATAAAGCACTTCAAACCGAGTTAATTATGCAATATACTCTTTTTGCAGTAAGAGCTTTGAAAGGGGATTTTATTCCATTGAATAAAATTGTGCAAGATCTAAATTTTAAACATGATACAATTGAACACACCCTCATGGGCCTAATTGCAGACAACATACTAAAAGGAAGGATTCACCTGACATATGATATATATCTTGAATCTGATGTTGATTTTGATGATGAAACAATAGCTGCCCTTGACATTACTAAATCATCAAATGTCAAATTCTATTTAATGCTTCAACGAATGGCAAATGTATTTTCTTTAATTGCTCCATTACTAGCTGCAATTGCATCTATATTAACAATTATATTTTATATCTCCAGATTTGCTCAATCCGAGCCAATAATTATTTTATTTGTTTCATTTATTGTGATAGTAAGTATATTTATTTTCATATGGTTAAGAAGAGGGCGAAAAAAAGCAATTGAACATAATTTAATATAATAAAAACTATGTGATTTGAATCCTAAGCATTATCTTTAGAAAATCTTTCTTAAGAACCAATTAGAATCTTTTCTTTTCTGTATCATAGAATCAAGTGAAAAGCAGTTTAGAACTAATTCAGCTAAATTGAAAGGAATAAACGGTTATCTTATTGATATCGAATTTAATGTAACGCCAATTCAAGGGGAAAAAAAGGGTACTAAAGGTTATCTTATAATATTTTGGGATATCACTGAAAGAAGAAAGTCTGAAGAATTAAGAAGACAGTTTAACCAAGAATTAGAATTGCAAGTAAAGATAAAAACTAAAGAATTGAATGATTTACTTGAACAGCAAAATCTGTATCAAGAACAAATTTTAAAATCTTCTGCATTTAAATCAGATTTTATGGCTTCTATGTCTCATGAATTAAGAACTCCACTAAACAGCATCATTGGTTTCTCTGATGTCTTATTGGAAAAATACTATGGTGATTTAAACGATAAGCAAGATATATACGTTCACAATGTTAGATCATCTGCAGATCATTTATTAGATTTAATAAACGATATTTTAGATATATCAAAAATTGAAGCAGGTAAGTTGAAATTGGAATTAGAAAATGTTAATTTCAGTGATATTGCTAATAGGGTTGAAGCTACACTTAAACCATTATATATGGAAAAAAATTTAAAATTTGAGGTAGTTGAGGTTGGCAAAGAAAAAATTATTATAGTCGATCGGAAAAGATTTATGGAAATTATTTATAATCTATTGAGCAATGCGATAAAATACACTAAAGAAGGTGGAGTTAAACTTGAAATTTTGGAGACCAAAGACGATTGGGTGATTAATATATCTGATACTGGTATTGGTATTGCAAGTGAAGATTTTGACATTGTTTTCAAAGAATTTAAAAGAGTAAACTCTGAATACACCAATTCGATCGAAGGCACAGGGTTAGGATTACCATTAACTAAGAAATTAATTGAACTTCACGGGGGTATTCTATCTTTTACCAGTGAATTAGGTAAAGGTTCTACATTTACATTTACATTACCAAAATTAAAATAAAAAATATTACAATACTCAATTAAATCTCAGACGCGATTAAAATTATAGCAGAATCTGTTCTTTCAAAGATTTTTTTTTGAATTCCATTGTTAATTTCTTTTTCAATTTTCATTATGTCGACACTCTCTTCTCGAGCTGCTTCATAAAGATCATCTAAATCGCAATATAATCTTGTTCCTCGCTGTGATCCGATACAATTCATTGTAGAAATTATCCAATTATAAATTTTTTTTATTAGAAAATGTTTATCTTTCTTTGTTTTTCCTGCGAGTTTTGCTAATTGAATTCTGTTTTTCGCTTCAGCTGTGAAATAATTAGTAAAATCTTGAACTAATTCTTTTCCAGGATAATTTTTTTGATTCTTAACCTTCGTTCTTTTTTGGTTATGTCGATGTATCATTATCTCGATTTTTTCTATTGAATTAAGTTTTTTATTTTCTTTGATCTTAAGATGTTCTTCTTTGATTTCTTCCAGCGTTTTTGATTTATATTCTGGTAATTTTTCCGATCTTTGAATTTTTGGAACAGTATTAATATATTTAGGATGTTTAAGCAATTCATGCATTTTATCCTCCCTTCGATGGGATACGAAAGAATAAATTTCATCCAATGAATTTGATTGAACCAGAAAATAACACTTTCCTATTTGATGGCGTCCAGTTCGACCACGACGTTGTATTAACCGAATTTCACTGGGAATAGATTCATAAAACACAACTGCATTTACGCTGGGAATATCCAATCCTTCTTCTGCTACAGATGTTGCAACTAAAACATTGAATTGGTTAGTCGAAAAATCTTTTATCATATTTTTTTGCTCTTTTTGATTAAGACCTTTATCATTAACTTTAGTTGCCTGCCCAACAAATCTCTTTGCTTGAATTGGACAAGATAAAGTTGAAAAATCATTTAACTCTTTTATCAAATATTTAGCCATTTCGCGATATTGAGTAAAAATTATTATTTTTGCATTAGGATTCTCTTGGAATTCATCCCTAAGAATATCCAATAAAACAGGTATTTTTGGGGATTTTCTAATGGGATTTAATATTTTTTGAGCACCAATGATATATTTTGAATTAAGTAATCTCTTAACTCGTTTATTCCCCCCAAATGCTCTTTCTTCAAGTTTTTGAAGGTATTTCCTGAACATTCGGATATCTTGAGTTGTTAGCAATTCTTTAAGGTGTTCTAAATAAATCCCATTAATTGCATGATTTAGAATTCTCGATTTATTTGGGATTTTATCATTTTTATTTTTATCAAACATATCAAGTAAGTGTGGATAATTCATTCCCCCATAATTGCTTGTTAAACCATACCTTTCAAGATCATCTTTGGTTAAATAAGGATCTAAAAGAGTGTCTATCAGTTTTAGATCTTGGATTAGCTGGATAAATTGGAATTTTGAAATAAAATTTCTTTTGGGTAATATTTCATTTGCAAACATGAAATCTCTTATTTTATGAACTGCAGTATCCAAAATTAATTGTGCTTTAAGAATTTCATCAGGTAACTCTATTTTTTTGAATATACTGTTTATCCCAAATATATAATCTTTGACATCCGGGCTATCAAAATCGCGAAATATGATTTGCTCTATTTGAAGGGTTTCACATAGTTCATTTATTCGGAATAAATCCTTTCCAGGAGATGCGGTTATCCCTAATATTAAAGGATGTTGACTTTGGGTCATATATTGATTGGCAACAAAAGTATAAGCGTATTTTTTACGTGCTTTATGGGTTTCATCAAATATAATTTGACCGATACCTTCAAGGGAATATAATCCCGCTTTCAGATCATTTTGGATTATTTGAGGCGTTGAAAAAAAGATTTGATTATTATTTAATGCATAAGTTCGTTTGATGGGTGTCAAATTACTGGAAAAGAGGCAACACTTAACTTTTGGTTTTAAAAATTTCTGAAATACTTCAAAA
>JAUWPK010000008.1 GCA_030611625.1 Promethearchaeum sp.
AACTATAATTTGCCTTAAAATCTTTCTATTTTCTAAATAGAGAAGTGTTTCGGGAATTATCACACTCAGAATTCCTTCAGGTTTTAATAATCTTAAACTTTGTTCAATAAAAACATCTGATAAATCATATTGCCCTTTAACCGTTGTATATTTTTCATTTTTTAGGTAATTTTTTAACTCAGGTGCTAAATCTCGCGAGAAAATATAAGGAGGATTTCCTAGAATTATATCTGGTTTGAGATCTGGATAAAATTTATGTAATTTGAGAAAATTAACTTGTAATACTGTAATTAATGGTAACTGATCTAACAATTTACTATTAAGATCGACCTTGTTTTTCAATAGAAAATGAAGGGTTAAGACTATTGAGAATATTTGGATAGAATAACATGATATTGGATCAATATCCATGACATATAGCCGATTGTTTAATCTTTTTAAAATTTCAGTGATCTCATCTTGAACTTTAGTTCTAGAACGCGAAAAATCAAAATCTGATTCTATTTTTGTAAATTCTTCCTGAAGAACTGAAATTATAAAATTCCCAGTTCCACCTGCAAAATCTAATATGACTAAATTCTTTTTACTTCCAGCATCGGTATTATTCAATATTTCCATTTGTTGAATAATTTGATGCACGACATTAAATGGTGTAAATTCTTGACCTAGATTTGAGCGTTTTAATTTCTTTCTTTGGTTTAATTTATTATTTAGGAACTTACCAATTTTTATTATGAATTCATTTGAATCACAATCCCAGTTTAAATCTGCCAAAAAATTTTCATTCTTTAGGTAGTTATTCTTAGGATTTTCATTTAGATTTAATTCATATTGTGATAAAAATTCCCGATTTTTACTTTCAAACCACTTTAATGCTAAAGAATCTGGATGTTTCTGAATCAAATCCAATATATTTTCATGAATTTTATTGCAAATGATTTTTACATCCATAAAAACAATGTTTTTAACGTTATTTTTAAATCCATTGGTTACAGAAACAACTCAATGTCTAAGGATCCTACTAAAAGATTTTCAGATCGAGTTGATAATTACGTAAAATTTCGGCCATCCTATCCGATAGAACTTATTAATCACCTTAAAAAAAACCAAATTATTACAACTGGTCAAAATATTGCAGATATTGGATCTGGAACTGGAATTTTTTCAGAATTATTATTAAATACAGACAATAATGTATGGGCTGTTGAACCCAATAAAGATATGAGATTAGCTGCTGAAAAAAACCTGAAAAATAAGCCTAATTTTATTAGTGTTGATGGTAGTGCAGAAAAAACAACCCTAAAGGAAAATTCAATTGATATTATTACCGCAGCGCAAAGTTTTCATTGGTTTGATTTGGAAAAAACAAAAAAAGAATTTTTAAGAATTCTAAAACCAAATGGAATTATCGCTCTCATTTGGAATGTTAGAAACTCTGAAGGATCCCCTTTTCTAATTGGATATGAAAAACTGTTAAATACTCACTGTCCTGATTACTTACTAGTAAACCATATGAACATTGGTCTTGAAAAAATAATGCATTTCATCAATCCTAAGAAATTCCAGAAATTTTCTTGCCAAAATGTGCAGACGTTTGATTATGAAGGTTTAAAAGGTAGATTGAAGTCTTCTTCATATACGCCAACAGAAGAACAACCTGAATATCCTATGCTGATTAAGGATTTAGAAAAATTGTTTAAAAAATTCCAAGTTAATGGAAAAGTGCAATTTCAATATAATTGCAAAATGTATTTTGGACCGATATTTAAATAGATTTAATTATTGATAGAAAATTTAAAATATATAATCGATATCATAGAAATTTAATGAATGATTTTCATGAATCGTTACCTTTGTCTTTTCAAGTAGTAGATATTGATGTTAATGAAAAACTAATAAAAGGCGGTTCAGGAATTGAAATGGATGCTGCTATTGAGATTGCATTTCCAAAATCAAATAAAATTAGCATCTTTGGGTTCAAGAAAATCGGAGATGATTTACGAATCCGAAAACTCCCTCATTTTTAATGAAAAAAGAAAGATCCTTTTTCTTAACTTTATTATTTCCCTCTTCTTCTATATAAGCTGAAATTCAAAAAAATTTAATAATGAAGTGAAAATTCATCTACTATGAATATTCAAGTTGATAATACAACTTCTAATGACATAAAACTAACAGATAAAAACCCAATAGTGGAAGTTCAAGGTATATATAAAATTTTCAAACAAAAAAAAATCGAAGTTATGGCTTTACGTGGAATAGACCTTAAAATTTACCCTGGTGAACTTGTTGTTATTATGGGTCCAAGCGGCTCAGGAAAAACCACTCTTCTTAACATATTATCTGGAATTGAGAAACCAAACGCAGGATCAGTTAAAATAAAAGGAATGGAGATCACAAAATTAAAAGAAATGGGAATTCAAAAATTGCTCCAAGATGAAATTGGGATTGTATTTCAAATGTTTAACTTAATTCCCTCCCTTACTGCAGCAGGAAATGTAGAACTACCTATGATTGTATCAGATAAAGAAAAAAAATATAGGAAAGAGCGCGTAAAAAACCTTCTAAAAGCTGTAAAACTAGATCATAGGATGTTTCACCGCCCTTCAACTCTTTCAGGTGGAGAAAAACAAAGACTGGCAATAGCAATGGCTTTTGCTAATGATCCCTCTCTTATAATTGCAGATGAGCCAACAGCTAACGTGGATTCAATATCAGCTCAAAATATCATGATTGTATTTAAAGAATTCATGAAAAATAATCCAAATAAAGCAATTTTAATCGTAACGCATGATCCTGAACTTAGAAAAATCGCAGATTATACATGGGTTATTCGTGATGGTCAATTCGTGCGAAGAATGGATAAATTAAATGATACCTCTGAAAATAAGGAAAATTCAGACGATTTTAACTTAATGTCGATCAGTAATACTAATAACAAACATGCAATCGCTCAAAATCTCTTAGAACCTAAACATTTTCCAAAATTGAGTGAGATTCTACTTTGTCCTCGTTGTCATTCAGTCAATATTATAAAAAAATTGGATAATAATGATGTATTTTGCCAAATTCATGATTCTCACATAATTCAAAGAGCAGTAATTATATGTAAAGAATGTTTTGAAGTTTCATTCCTGACTGTTTCAGCTTTTGATATTAATAAAGGTAAAATCAATGAATTGGAAAACGAATAAAATGCCAAGTCATATCCCGTTTTATTTAAAACAATCCTTTCTGAGTTTAAAAAAAGAATGGGTTATTATAATTTGTGTCAGTATATCGCTTTCTATGGTCGCCGGGTTATCGTACTACAATGAGGCTACCCAACAATATCAATTTGATTCTTCTTTAACAAGTCTAAGTGATATTGAAATTGTTCATTACCAATTTATTAGTGATAGAACTGGGATAACTCCACGTTTAGATTATACTGACAATTTCCTAGAATCAGATGATGTGATTCAAGAAGCACTAAACAAATCAACTCTTGATTTGATAGGGGCTTATAAATACGGTTTACTCACTTGTGAACGCGGTTTTTTTGTTAGAAGCGATTTTGAATCAGTAGACAGTGCTTCTAGTATTACTGTTATTGATTACAAGAAGGTACTTAACGCTTCAGAAATAAAATTTATGGTTTCAGAAGATTCCTTTTATAATTCAACCAGATTTGAAGAAAATTTCAAAATTATTGAGGGTAAATCTCCAAGTAAACCAGAACATATATTAATTGATTATAATTTTGCTCGTAAGTATTCCTTACAGGTTAATGAAACAGCTAATATAACACTCCTTATCGGAAATACATTAAACATAAAAAAATTTGTTATAAAAGATTTTCAATTCCAAAATGTTACAATATCAGGAATATATCTCCCAACAAAATTAGATTTTTTTTTAGATTTGGAGCGCTTTGAATATAGTTATACATATCAAGATTATCTACAAAATTTACCGTACAAAGAAAATCCAGAAAGATTAGATGGGCCTGCTATTTTTTCGTGGTATAATTTCACTGGACCAGATGGATTTCACCCATTTCAAAAACTTTATTATGAAATCGATTCAGATGATGAATTTGATAGGTATATAAAACAAGGTTCTTATACCAGATCAGGGTATTTATTAACTTACAATCGAACAAACATCGATTATAAGCATCTATCTCAATATAAAACCATGATTTCAAATAAAGCGAAGGAATTAACTAGAGACATGCCATGGGATGTCTCATTAGTTAATAAAATTGGATACCAACTTACAGAAATGCAGTTAACATTTCAAAAAACACGGTATTTAATTCAAATCTTAAATTTCCCTGTTATCATTTTTTCAATATTTATTAGCAAGACTTTTACAAAAAAATTCGAAGATCAAAGAAACAATCTATTAATAACTATGAGAAGAAGAGGTATTCCCCTTAAAATTATCCAAAAACAACAAATTTTTAAGTTATCGCTTTACAGTTTTCTTTCTTTTATAAATGGGGCTATTTTAGGCTTTCTAACATTTTTTGTTTACCAGAAGTTGGTTGGTGACATGTTTTATTCAGAAGATCGTGTATTATTAATGCCTATTATTACAAGTTTCTCATTTATTTTTACTTTCGCCGTTAGTATTATATTAATGTCCTCTATTAATTCGAAATCGATAAAAAAAATTCGAAAGCTAACTTTCAATGAAATAACCGAAATGTCTCATATCTCTGAAGATCAGCCTAATTTTGATGAATTACTTTTCGTTACCAAACGAATTAAAAAAAATAAAGAAGAAAAATACCTATTACAAGAAAACTTAAAACTGAATTTGAAAGAAACTGAATCTAATTCCAAGAAAAAAACTAAAAACAACCATAAGAGGAATAAAAAAAATAAGACAACTTTTAGTGAAGAACGAGGAGAAAAACGAATAAAAATTACAAAAATTACCTATTTTTTAATTTGTGTAGGATTATTGCCTTTAATTCTCAATTTTCTTATCTATTTGGGTAATTTATACACTTTATCAGATGTCTTGGAAGATCTTTTTATATCTTTAATGGATTCCATAGATATTATTAATATATCTGTCCTAATTGGATTGGGTTGTTTAATTATAGGATTAACTCGTATTTTATTCATTGAAAGACCTGGATTCCTTGTTCGGATGGCAAATATCTTTTCAAGAATATTCTCTAAAAGATACCATGAGATTATAGCTCTTAGAATTCCCACACGAAAAAAATGGATTGGAATCATGAATATGTTAATAATGTTTTCTAGTTTCATTCTATTGTCCAATATTGTTTATAATTCGGAATATAGGCATGATATTCTTATAGAAAATGCATATATTGGTGCGGATATTAGAGTTAATTTGGAAAGAACTACGCTAAAAAACCAATCAGATATAGATAATTTTGAAAAATCACTATTAAATTTGACAACCAGTAATGGGAGCAAAATTTTTAGTGATATCATCTCTTGCTCTATTGACGATGAAGCGATTATAGAATACAATTTATCTAATTCGATTAAAACTCTTAAAATTCCTATTTATTCTTTTAATTGGAGTCATTATTTAAAAATTCTTCAAGATGGTGGTAAACCCTTACCTAATCCGAGTTTTGATCTTGATATTAGGAGAGCATTAAATCATAATGCAGATGAAACAATATCATCGAAGATGATATTTGTATCACAATATTTTCTTGATTATACAATGTTAGAAATAGGAAGCACTTTTATTATAGACCATGAATATTATGATAGTCAAGAATCTACATATAAAACCGAATCAATTCAAGTAGAAATTTTTAATATAATGGATTTTATGCCAGGAATTTCACCTAATTCATATGAAAACATAATTTTCATCGATAATAATTGTTTTAACCTCTCAAAATCACTATTACATGGAGATTCTATGATTAATTTGATTTCTCTTGAGCAATATCAGGAAATTGATTATGGCACAATCGTAAATTCTGTAAGAACATCATATTTAAGCATTAGTTCATCTATTGCTTACAATTTCTTTGATCAAAGTTGGGATGATATAGAGGAAGCAGAATTCTCATTAGAATTTGGTGAAAGTGGATTTTATAAGCTATTGTATTTGGATTTTCTCATATTAGGAATTTTCATCATCCTACAAATTTCTTTAATGGAAAATCATCTTTATAAAGAAACATCAAAGGAAAATCAGACTCTGATTATGATGGGGATAAAAAAGAGTAAACTTCCCGAAATATTTTTAGTTGAATTCTTGTTTGTATTTCTATTTTCTTTATTATTAGGAGGATTACTTGGATTAGGTTATGCTTCTTCTTTAATTCGAACCAATAATGCAATAAATTATGGAAATAATTTCCTGATATTGCCTCCCAACTTAAAATTTCCCCTATATTTTGAATATATTCCATTACTAGCGATTTTTGCAGCGATAATAATTATCCCATTCATGATATTTGTCGTTATTAATCATATTAATGAAAATAAGAAAAAAAAGAACTTGTTCAATTTAAATAAAAATTATATAAATCATAAAAAAACTTAGAGGTAAAAGTATTTGTCAAACAAAATGGGATTTTATTTTCATCAAGCGTTTAAATATATTGGGCAATCAAAGTTAACTATAATTGCTTTGGGATTAGCTGTTTCAATGGTTGCTGGTTTTGGTTATTATTATGATTCAGCTCAAAATTTTACACTTAATGACTCATATACTGACTTTATTGATTTTAGTGTTGATTATGGAGCAAATCTTGAACCGTCCTTAGACCTAGCTATACCAGAAGAAGGTTTTGAAATTCAAAATTTATTTAATAATTCAGATTTCAATTATCAAGATGAGTTCTTTATACATTATTTGTCATCTTCTAGCTGCAAATTACAGTATATTAATGAAGATAATGAGACGAAAGTTGATGTTCCTATATGGGTTTTTTCAAATTTAGATTTATACCAATCATCCAGGTTTTCAGAATATTATCAGTTAATTGACGGCACTATTCCAAAAGCTCCTGAAGAGTTTTTAGTGAGTGAAAAATTGGTAGAAAAATATAATGTATCAATTGGAGTTAATCAATCATTAACTTATCAAATAGATATTGAAACAAAAAATATAACAGGACTTAATATTGTAGGGATTTACAGTCCTCTGTATGAAGATAAAACTTTTGGAAAAAGGGATGGATCATCAAGAGTTTTTTTAATGTTTGGATTTAATAATTTAGAAGAATCTTATGATTATTATCCATATAAAAGTTTGATTGACACATTAGAAGATAATCCAGAAGTCAATAAATATTCAAATTATGGTTTCACTATAATTCCTACATTTAATATTCTATATAATCGGGAGGGGATAAATATCGCTTTTTTAAAGATCGCTTCAACTAACATTGAATCAGATCTTTACAAAATCGCAATCCATTTTCCTAATGGAATTACCCTTGATAATTATTTAACTCCCGCATTAAAGGATCAATACGATTCGCAATCTGATCTCAGATTAAAAGTCCAAATTACAAATATCCCAATTGCTATTTTTGCAGTATATTTAGGTTCAATAGCTAATAAATCTAAAGTTCGTAAGAGATATCATGAGTTTTTCTCTATGAGAATGCGTGGATTTCCAAAATCTATGGTTGTATACCAATTTATTATTGAAGCCTTTTTAAATAGTATCTTGATCTCCATTGTGGGTCTATTTGCGGGAATTGGAATATTTAAATTCGGGCAATACTGGTTAAATCCTATTTCATTACCAGATTATAATATCCAAGGTTTATCCTTACCCTTTCACTTCTCTATATTAACAATTCTTGAAACATTAGGCTTTAGTATTGTTTTAACTCTTTTATCAACAATTTCATCAATCAGACACATCACTTCTATGAAAACATCTAAGTTGGTCTCAGAATTAGCAAAAAGTGGAGATGATTTAGATTATGATGAAACAACACTATATATAGAAAAATACAAAGAAGAAAAGGAGATTGAAAGAGAGCAAGATAAACTAAATATTAATGATTTCATTAAAAAGAAAGAAAGTTTAATTCCAAAATGGGGTTTAAAAGTTGCATTAATCTCTTTGCTACCTATTATGCTATATTTAATTATCTTAATTGAACAAATTTTTATTGTTCCGGATTATTTTATTGAAATCTCGAAATTCCTTCAAAATCAAGGCGAATTCCTTGTTATTTTAACATTAATTTGCCCTTTTATACTGGTTATTTCTCTTCTACACTATTTATTAATTGAATCACCTTCGCGTTTAGCTAATATAGCAAAGAAAATTTCACATCCCTTCATGAAAAAACGTGATTTCATCATTGGAATTGAAATGGTCCGACAAAAACAATATGTGCGAATTATCCTGCTTTCAAGCATCTTTATTGCTTCTTTAATCTTTTCAAATATGACTGTTAACACACTTGTTCGGCAGAATAATATTATAACTAATTATAAAGTTGGGGCTGATGTACAATATTCTTATATAGTAACTGGAAATGAATTCAGTGATACAACGGATTTAGATAAATTCGAAGAAGAATTAAATCAAATCAAAATTTCGGATGAGAATTTTCTTTTTGATGAAATTACGCATGTATATCAAACGAAACAAATCCTTGGAACTTTGAGCAACTATAATTTCTTTGTCAATTTCACAGAATATTTATCGATTTTAGAACATAATAGCAAAAAGCTTCCGACTGATGACCTAATTGATGAAATTAATAACGCGATTGAGTTCAATAATAATTTATCTAGTGATCATGCTGGAATAATTGTGAGTTCTTCGTTTTTGGAAAACAATGGTTATTTTCTAGGAGATACAGTTATTATACATCATACATCATCTGTGAATTTTACAAGCGGTCGGAATATTGAAAAATATATTTCTGCAAAAATCATAGGTGTTATTGATTTAATGCCAGGACTTTATATGGATGAAAAAAATAGAGATAGTTTCGTTGCAATTGATAACCATGTATTTAATTATTCACGTGAAGTATTTCCAAGTAAGGAAATTATTGAGTTAATTAATATTAATAGTGATGTAGATATTACAGATGAAAACATTCAGAATTATATCGCAAATTCAACTACATATTCATTTACTAATTATGAATATAATTTTTATAATTATAATTGGGATTTAGTTGATAGTAGTTCGTTTAACTCTCTTTCAGTGCCCTTTATTGGAATTTTTTATTTTAATATTCTGATTATAGGTTTAATTCTGACAGTAGGGATTTCTATTTTAGTATTCTCTGCACAAGATGAAAGTAAAGCAATGTATGGTGAATTAATTGTAAGAGGTTTTGGGAAACGAGGGATTTATGCTCTCATTTCTAATCAAATTTTGGTTTCCTTCATTATATCAATTATCGTTGGAACAATAAGCGGAACTATAATGTCTTTTGCTTTTTCAAAGGTATATCTCTTATCTTTAGGTGGAGGTATCTTAAACTTACCAGTATATTTCAATATAATTGAATTTCTTGTAATAATTGGGATTGTTATTTCATTCACATGGTTGTTCCTTATAATAGCTTTTATAAGATACTCTCGGCAGGAGATTTCCCATCTTCTTGAGGACGATTAATAATGTCAAAAATTTGAAGAAGTGAAGTAATTTTAAGATATGACTTGGGATTTATATCAAATATCTTCCTTTTTTCCTTATTTCTATCAATATATATTGGAAATACTTTAGCACGTTGACCAGCAATTAAATCAACTTCAGAATCTCCAATAAAAATAGTTTTTGCGGGGCTACCTTTCATTTCTTTTAAAATCATATTAATCCCATCTGGCTCTGGTTTACAAATTGACTGATCATCACCCAATCCGAGAACTTTATCAAAATATGGTTCCAATTTAAATGCATCTAATTCATATTCAATGATAAAATCTGGAGTGTTACTGACGATTCCAATTTTAATTCCCATATTATTTAGTTTCTTTAAAGTAGGAATTACGTCATCATAAAGGATTAATTTGTTTTCCTTGATCAATTTCCTTCGTTTAATCCCATCTCTTTCATCAAATTTAATCCAAAAATCATTCGGATCAGAGACACCCCATCTCTTTAAAATCGAAACATATTCTTTTCCTGAACGCCATAGTGAATTTCTTTCATCTTTTGAAGGAATAGATAAACTGTAGTCCATTTTTAAGACATCTTGGATAAGAGTATCAAAATAGTTCCAAGTATTTGGTATCCCCACCAAAGTATTGTCAAGATCAAACAGAACACAGCTAATTGTCAATTAAATCCCTACTTTTTGATATTAGTTGGCTTTATTTCTGTTGAATAAAACCAATTTCCCCATAGTTTTCTTTATTTTCTGCATCAGTCGCAAAAACTTTTTCCATAACAATATCTATACCTTCTACATCTTCATTTTGAACATTATTATTAATGTATTGCTCAAAAACTAAATGAAATTCGTTGGAGCATTCATCACAATGGATTAGATATCTCACTTTTTTGATTTGTGCATTTTTATCTGGAATTTGAGTCGTTTCGCTCTCCTTTTTAATTGGATGTAATTTATCTTCATCTGTTGAATTGCATGATGGAATAAAACACTCCCTTAATGATATTTGTTCGCGTCCTCTTCTTCCTAGTGCCATAAATGCATATGGTGGGATTTCATCCCATAGTTCATCGTTATATTTTAGTTTATTCATTTAATCATTACCTAGAATTTATTAGAACTACAATGTTAAAAAAGAGTTCTCTCGAGTTTTATATATTATTGATCAGTTTTTCGCATAAAAACTAAGCAGTTAATCCAATTTTCTTTTAAAAATATAACCAGATCTTTGTAGGAGATATATTGTTAAACTAGGAGATATAATATCATAAATTGCTCCAGATAATAGAAAAGGGAATAGTTGTGGAACAGTTAGTGCAAAATATAACTCAAAACCTGATAAAATGAATCTGTAAATAATTGAACATACTGGAATGATCATATATCGTTCAAGATCTTTGCTAGAAAACCATAGCAAGAAACCCATAAATGCGAGTGATAACCCAAAAGACCATTCCCAAAAAGGAAAATTTGGTAACTCTAGTGATTCCATAAGAGGTGTAATTGCAATAATGGTTATTCCAAAAAATATCTCAAGGATCCCACTGAACTTGATGAACCACACTAAAAATTCTTCTTTTTTCATTTTTTTTCCCATTTTCGAGGTGTGCTTAATCTTGGAAGTAAAAATAAGAAAATTTTTCTAAATATTGCCCGATTTAACTTAAAACCTAAAAACCATCGAATAATTCTTAATAATATAAATTTTCGCGAGCCTAGGCTTTTTGGATCCATGGTAATCTCTTCAATATAAAATGGTTTATGAAAAATTGAAACGAATAAATGGTATGAAATTATAGATATGATATCCCATGCTCGCTCAATGTGGATTTTTTGAGAAACATCGATTGATTCACCCATTGCCATTCTTATCAGTTCAAAACTATGGAAAACTTTTAATTTACTCTCGAAAATCTCTCGCGCTGCCCAAAGTAGATATAAACATCCTCCACAATAGGTAACTAAAACATCTGCTCCAGTTGCTTCTGCTTCCTTCATTTTTACTTGAGCAACTTTTAAAATATCAAATGCTATACTGATATTTTTTGTCCAGGATGCTCCCGCTCCAAACCCACAACAAAGAGAATCTCCGCGAATATGCTCCATTTCTATTATTTTGCATCCCGTTAATCTCAAAATTTTCCTTGGAGGGTCCCAATAATTGGCTCCTCCGGTTTTTGAATAGCAGTTATCATGGATAGTAATTTTGAAATTTAATTGCTTAGTAAATTTTATTTCTTCTTTTTCTAGCATATTTAAAAACCATTGGTTAAACGGGATAACATTTTGTGAGAAATTTGTTCCCATCTCTTGAGGATGTGTTGTCGTTAGCACATAATGAAGTGCATCGAGGAATGTGACTATTTTCTTTGTATTCCATTTATTAAAATCATCCTTACATTTTTCACCAATTCTTTTAACAACATCGAGATAACCGCCTTGATACAAATATGCTCCACATTCCCAGTGATCTAATAGATCTACGGGAGTAAAATAATCTAAAAGCTTAGATTCTCCGAGTATAAACGGTAATATGTGTGTGTAATTTCCAACTAGAAAAATTGATTCTTTATTAGGTTGATTCATCCATTTATCTATCCATCCAATTTCTTCCTTTGACATTAAGACATATAACATTTGCCAAATATTGCTTTTCATGCTTGGACAAACAAACCGATACATTGGTGGAGCGCCCCGCTTGATGTATTTTGTGTTCCAATTTTCTAAAATTAGCTGATAAGGTTTACAATCATTTGGGCAAATTAAATTACAACTAAAGCAGGTAGTGCAATGCTGTAAGACATGTTTAGTGTTTTCACCTGCTATTAATGCCTTGATTTCATCAATTGCGACTTCTTTTGGTAATTGCATTTCGGGACATAATGAAAAACAATCTCCGCATAAAGTACACGCATCTACATTAAATACTTGTTTATTTCTTTCTTTTAAATTCATCTTCTTAACTCCTTTAATAAGCTTTTTCTTCCGGATCCTCTGAAATCTGAGGGATTTTGAAAGTTTTCCTTGAATACATATGAGGGAATTGTTTCTTAATTATTCCCCAAAAAATATTATTAGCTGTTCGATCTATCAATCGCTTTGGTGTTTCACCAATAGCCATTTGAATTAATTCGACTATATGTAATATTGGTAAATCAAATTTCTTAAGGTAAAGCTTTTTTGCAATATTATAAGTTTGGTTGCACCCTGAACAATATACACACACTACATCCGCCCCAGTTTTCTTGGCATCATCCAAGTTATCACATGTTGCTTTTCGGATTTTCAATGCATGGTATGCTGAATCTACAGAAAAACCCGCTGCAATACCACAACATCGCATATTTTCCCGATTATATGGAACTTCAATTATTTCACAACCAATTTTTTGTAATATTTTTCTGGGAAAGTCCATATAATCATCTCCAAACATCTTTGAATAACAACTATCTTGAATTGTTACCTTTAATCCGAGAGGATGGGTGACCTTTATCTCACCAGATTGTAATTGATTCCACAACCATTCGATATACGATGTAATGGATTCAAACTTGTATTTAAGACCATAATTTGGAAGTACATTTTTGAATACATTTGTTCCAGCAGTGCAAAGCACCATTAAATGCTTAGGTTTCAAGATATTAAACCATTTATCTAATCTGGTAGTAACCTGTTGTAATAAATCAGTATAACCAGTTCGAAATAATGTTTCTCCACAACAATACTCCAATCTCCCACGAATATCCAAATCCTTAAAGAAACTGGTTTGAGTCAAAGTAGGTGTTAAAATGACATTACAGCCTGGATAGGTGAGAGTATCTCCTTTTAAAGGTTCCAAACTTGCCCATTTTTTTAATAAAATATTTTCTTCCTCGGTCATTCTATCGATGCCGTATGTCCTGAAGTTTGGATAATTGGGATAAAGAGTCATATAGTATTTTCCGCGAATTTTTAAACCTTCTTTTTTATATTGCTCATTCCATCGTTGCAATATTAAACTTGTTGGATTGCTATTATTTTTACAATAAAAATTACATGTAAAACAGGATTGGCACTCGTTTAATACCTTTTTTGTCTGTTTTCCATCAATTAAATTCTTCATTTCAGATAATGCTTCTTCAATAGTAAAATCCATTATTGGACAATGAGTAAGGCATGGGTCTTCACAACTAGCACAAGCCTCTGGATTAAATGGTCCAAAAAAATTTGGAGTTACTGGTTTTAATTTTTCCATTTTTATATTCTTAAATTCGACTTTGAGGTATAATAGATTTTCGATACTAAGATAATTTTGAAAATTATTATTAGATTAATAAATATATATTAATGGGTTAATAGCTCCCCCAACTAAATTCGACAAAAATTAAAGTTGTCCCTAGATTCTCCCCTTAGGCGACAAATTTAAACAAAGCTTCCAGACATTGAATCGAAGCTAAATTTGCGAGATAGCCTTGTTTCCATTAAAACTTATTTCAATTTATTATTTCAAAAGAATCGTGTAATGTTTATTTCCATTGATAATTTTCTAAATTTAATTGATAGGAATTAAATCAAATAAACCTTCGAGATCTTCAATTATAAATTCAGGTGTTGGGCAATCTTTAGATAATACTTTTTGCTCTCGATTTACCCATAAAGTTGGAATTCCAAAGTTTGAACCGGTTTTTATATCAACCTCTGCATTTCCTATATAAACCATTTGGGATTTTTCCAATAGAGCCTTTTTTAAAACAAGATCGAATGTTAAAGGATCTGGTTTTCGGATTCCGTGATCACCCGAAAAAAGAACAAACGAGAAATATTTCCTAATTTTGAAATGTACCATAATTTTTTCCATCAGAAATCCCGGACTTTCCCATGGAGTATTGGACCACAATCCCAACACAATTCCTTTTTCCTGCAAATTTTTTAAAACCTTGATTGTTTCAGGGTAAAGAAAAGCATCCGATATTAGGTTTTTATAAAAGTCATTCAATAGTAAATTAATTAGATCCGACTGAGTTGGGATATTATAATGTTCTAAAATAAGTAAAAGACGCTTTATCATGCTTAATTTACGGTTTTCAGAAATTATTTTGTAACCAATATTTGAAAAATCTTTAACAGTGCATATATCCTTAAAATCCTGATAATTCTTTCTCAATGTAGTATACATATTGGGGAGAACCTCACCGATTAAAGAAGTATACCATTTTCTCTTGGGCTTGTTGAAATTTATTAGTGTTTCCCCAAGATCGAAACAAAAAAAATCTCTCATAATTTATAATTGAATCAATGAAATATATTAAATACATAAAGCAGTCTATTTTAATTTAAAAAAATATTGTTGAATAATAATGACATTTGTAGTTAAAAATAATGTTTATTGGGTAGGAATAAAAGATTGGGAATTGCAAAAATTCCACGGAAATGAATATTCGACTGATCACTCAACAACTTATAATTCCTATTTAATCAAAGAAGAAAAGAATGTTTTAATTGATACCGTTTGGATGCCCTTTTCCAAAGAATTTGTGAAAAATCTAGCGAAAGAAATTGATCTAAATAAAATTGATTATATAATCGCAAATCACGGAGAAATTGATCATAGCGGTGGATTACCCGAATTAATGGATTTAATTCCAGATACTCCAATTTATTGCACAAAAAATGCAGTGGATTCCCTCAAAGGTCAATATCATAAAGATTGGAATTTCAAAACTGTAAAAACGGGGGATACATTGGATATCGGAAATGGTAAAGCATTAGTTTTTGTTGAGATGAGAATGTTACATTGGCCAGACAGTATGGCGACATATTTAACCCAAGATAATATCCTATTCAGTAATGATGCCTTCGGTCAACACTATGTGAATGATTTTATGTATAATGATTTGGTAGACCAAGACCTACTCAAAATAGAATGCATTAAATATTACGCAAATATTCTAACGCCATTTAGTGCACTAGTAGAGAAAAAAATTAACGAAGTATTAGAATTAAAAATTCCAATAGATATAATCGCAACAAGCCATGGAGTTATCTGGAGAGATAATCCTTTACAGATTGTTGAAAAATATATGGAATGGGCTAAAGATTATCAAGAAAATCAAATAACCGTAATATATGATACAATGTGGAATGGAACTCGTAGAATGGCTGAATCTATAATCAAAGGAATTCGAGAAAGTAATCCCACAATCAAAATTCAGATGCTTAATTCAGCTAAATTTGATAAAAATGACATTATTACTGAGGTATTTAAATCAAAAGCAATTTTGGTTGGATCTCCTACAATTGGGCGTGGTATTTTATCTTCAATGGCTGAGATCATGGAAATGATTAAAGGGTTAGGATTTAAAAATAAAAAAGCGGCTTCATTTGGATCTTATGGATGGTCCGGAGAATCAGTAAAAGAATTAAATATTTTGCTTGAAAAATCCAAATTTGAACTCTTAAATCAAGGTATTCGGATTAAGTGGAATCCTGATGAAGATGGTAAGAAAAAATGTGTGGAATTTGGTAAGGAAATCGGGTTGCAATTAATAGAAAACTAAAAAAAAAAAATTAATCGTTTTCCCATAAAATTTTTTCAAATTGATCATTACTTTCAATTGATTTTTTCTCTCGAGCTATTAAATGGTAATCATGATCTCGAGGTTTAGTCTTAGGCTTTATCGGTTTACCTTGAAGTCTACCTCTATTTTTTTTATTCTTTCGAGAATTAGACCTCTTAAAAATGTTTATATCATCATCGAATTTTCGATTCACAATATTTCAACAAATTTTATTTTTTAAAAAATAAGTACAGATCTTCTAGATCTGCTATTATTTTTACCTTAATACATCTTAATAAATGTTTTGGAATGGTAATTCGTTTAATCATAAAAAAAGTGGATATCCGGAGTTTAAATCAATTTTAAAATTTTTTAATAATGATTTTGAAATCTCATCAATTTTTTCAATTTTTTCTGGGTCTGAAATTTCCGACCTGATTTTTTCCAATTCCTGAAAACTTGATGGGTATTCGGCCGATAATATAACTAGCATAGTTTTATAGACCAAAGATCCTACAGAATAATTTAAAGTTTTTAAAATTTTCTGGTTTGAAGATAATTGATGAACATCATATATTGTCTTCCCCAATAATCCTAGATCATTAAAAATTTGGATAAAAACTTCTGAAAACTCGTAATCATTGGCAATTCGTAATAAATCTTGTATGTAATGTTTGAAAATTTTTTTTTTAAGATCTTCATCATTAGTATTTTGGCAAAAACGTAAGATTACAATAAATACAGAATAATCATCATGTTTTTTCATATGTCGTTTTATTTGCGATTCTAATACTGATGTAATTGATGTTGTTTGCCGTAGAATTGATATTGCACGAAAATCACCAATTAATTCCAAAGAAATTGCAGCATGGAAAATTTTATTCGAGTCCGCTTCAGATACAATTTGATCAATATAATTTGTTATACATTTAGATCGTTTATGGATACTTAATTCCCTTATAATTTGGTATGGTTTTTTACGTTTAAATTCAGGGAACCATCTCCCCAATAACCTAGCAATTGAATTTCGTCGTAAACGGGAATATGTAGTCAACGAGGGGAGCACAAAATCAGTAAATGATATACCTTTTTTTTCAAATATATCTAAAATTAAATTTCGAATTATTCTGCTTGAATCGTTTAGTGCAAGAATTAAAACTTCAAAATATTTCCTATTACAAATTCCCGAATATTTTTGGATAGCGTCAATTCTATAAATCTCTGAAAAATGCGTGTAATTTAAAAATATCAGCCTTAGATCCTTAATTTTTTCTGAGTTTATACTATCGGGTTTTTCCATCTAATTTAACCAACAAATTTTCAATTTATTAAATGTTCGTTATTTTGAAAGATTTTTCAGATTTATCAAACTAATTAAAAGTTTAGGTTTGTTATATTAAGATAGGATGCTTCCACTTCCACCAGAACAAATAATCATTAGACCTCCCGTTGAAGCTTATTCAGTTTTAATACCGATCACGGGTGGTTGTTCTTGGAATCGTTGTCGTTTCTGTGGTGTTTATAAAAGCATACAGAATTATAAAATTAGAAAACTTGATGATGTACTTAGAGACATTAAAATTTCTGGACAACACCATCTGAATAATCCTTATATCTTTTTAGCTGGTGGAAACGCATTTTCTGTTCCAACAGATTATTTACTTGAAGTCCTGAATGAAATCAAACAAAATTTTCCATTTATTAAGCGAATTAGCACTTATGCAAAAGTTTTGGATATAAACCAAAAATCTGATGAAAAATTAAAGAAGTTATCGAAAGCAGGTCTTACAATTTGCTATATTGGAATGGAATCTGGTAGCGATACAATATTAAAATATATGAAAAAGGGACAAACATCAAAAATGATAATAAAAGAAATTCCACGTCTAATGACAGCTGGTATCCAAGCATCTTTATATATTATCTTGGGGTTAGGGGGGAAAAAATGGACAAAAATTCATGCTAACGAAACAGCCCGCGTGTTAAATGCTATTAATCCCACTTTTTTCCGTTTTCGAACCCTGAATATTATGGCTAATGCCCCTTTGAAAGAAGATATTGATAATAAAACCTTTGAAATTCTCTCTCCCTTGGATATTCTAAAGGAAGAGCGCTCAATTATTGCCCAATTATCGCCAAGTTTAACTTCTGCATTGCGAAATGACCACGTTTCAAACTATACATATATCCAATCAGACAATATAGGAATGGATAAAGAAAGAATTCTCGAAATTTTGGATGATTTAATTGCCAATCCTGAAGTGAGTAAATGGAAGCATAAAAATCTTAGACGGATGTAAAGTTTCATTAAATTATTTTTCTTATATTTTCAATAAAATTGTTAAAATCATCCATTTTCTCAGTAGCATATTGGAAAACAAGCTGGTTATTTATTTCTCCATATTTATGAACTATAAAATTCCTAAATTTCCTCATATCTTTTAAATTTTCAATGTTATCTATTTTTCCTATAAGTAAATCAAGAATATTTTCTTCATTAGCAGGAACTCCTAATTTAAATTTATTGATGAGAATAGCGCATATATCTATTACTCTCTCAATACAAATCTGAAATAACCTTTCGAGGGCTAATTGGTTTTTTCTTGATGTTAAATATTCTTCCTCCGTTTTAGGAACGATTTTAGCGAAGTCACCTAAGTAATTTTCTAATTCTGCAATTTTTATTAAAATTCGTTGATTATCCTCAACCATTTTTTACCGCTTCCAAATAAGTCTTAAAATGAGGAAAGAATAAATTAAATTCTTTGATTTTTTTGTAATATATATTAAATAAAGCATCTTGTTGCTTATTGAATATAATTTCTCCAGTTTCCATTATATCAGTTTGAATATATAATGGAAATTTTGAAAAAAAACGAACGTCATATTTTTCAGGAAGTAATAACCGATATTTTAATTCTAAACTTTTATCAATCTCACATTTGAATGAGAATAAACAAATATCTATATCCCGATACGAATTTTTAGTTAAATAACTTCCAAAAACCACTGCAGCTAATATATCTTGATCATTTTTTATTAAATTTAATAGATTAATTATATACTCATCAGATTTTAATAGATTTAAACGAGTATTTTTTACAGATTGCTGCATTTGATTCTATCTAAAATACATCTAATTAAGTATATAAATTTATATCAATCCTTTCGATTTGGGAAATATCTATAAATTAGAAAAATAAATTGAATAATATTGGTATTTTATAAAAAATTGAAGGTATTTTATGTCCCCACGCAGAAGTCTACTCGATAACACAGATAAACAGATTTTAAACATACTAACAAAAGATTGCAACATTCCTTTGGATACAATTGCAAAAATGTTAGATGTCTCAAAATCAACAGTGCATTATAGGATTAAAAGACTAAAATCTGAAAATATTATAGAAGGTTATCATGCGAAAGTGAACTTTTCACGGCTAGGAGATGATTTTCAAGCAATTATTCACATCCGTGCGAAATATAGTAAAAATTACGTTGAGAAAGTAGGAAAAGAATTAGCAAAAATCCAAGGAGTATGGGCTATTTACAATGTGCTTGGTGATAACGATTTTATAATTATGGTTCGAGCTGTTAATCGTGAGGAATTGATGAATAAATTGGAAGAAATGAGATCTACTGATCTAATAGAGCGAACTAATACCACTGTAATTGCACGGATATTAAAAGAAGAAGAAAGGTTGTTCTTTGAAACTGAAATTCCGATACCAAATTCAAAGTCAACACTAATTTCTGATGATGAATAGTTTAAGTTTTTTCTTCACTTAATGAAATACCCATCTCTAAAGCTTTTAAATTGGCTTCTAAAACCTTTCCTGAAAAATAGTTTCTCAAAACTTCTTCAATATCTTCCTTATCCAATGAAATAAATCGCAACATATAACCAATCATTATCGTATTCTCAGTTCGTGAGTTGTGGATGGTCTCTTGCGCGATTTTATTGGCCTCAATATAATGAATGTGTTTATTTTCGCTACTTTTCTTAAGGGCTTCTTCGATATAATCTTCTTCCGGATATTTTTTATCAACAATTCTTTTTTCATAGGTTGAAATCAAGATTTTTGTTGATTTATCAGGTTTAACATAATTTAGGACATCTAAAACCGCAGATTTTTCCGTAGCTACAATCATATCGACAGTTCCTCTTAATGGGAGGGGGGCAATTCTTTTTGTCCCATATCGAATGTAAGTATTTACTTTCCCTCCGCGTTGCCCAAGTCCATGTGTTTCCGAGCTGATAACGTTAAAATTCTTGGCCAGTAATGCATCACCTAAAATCCTTATAGAACTAATCAAACCTTGTCCACCAATTCCGGTAAATACTATTGAATACGTCTCTATTTTTTCATCCAACATTATTTTTTCACTCCAATCGCTTTTGCTGGACAAGTTTCTTCACAAATTCCACATCCTAAACATAAACCAGGATCAATAATAGATTTCTCATCTTTAACACTGATTGCGGGGCAAGCTAGTTGTCTATAACAAGTTCCACAATTAATGCATTTATCCCTGTCAACTTCGCGAACTAAAATTGTATATCTCTTCTTAGATTTTTGGATGCATTCATCTTGAATCAGTATAACATGAGTATTCCGATTTTCAATGACGTCTATTCCAGCTTCTTCTATTAGTTTTGTTAAACGACGCGTGTTTTTTTCACCGTCATCTCTTTTCTGGTAAATATCTAACTTAGCACCAATACTTTCCACAACTTTTTCCAATGGAATTCGAGTTTTGTATTTTCCCTCAGAATAATGTTTTGTGTTAGTTCCAGCATCACACTGCTGTCCTGTCATCCCGATCCAGCCATTATCAAGAAGAAGTAATAATATTGGGGCATTTTGGTAAACTGCATTGATTAATGGAGGTAGACCGCTGTGAAAAAATGTCCCGTCACCGATCATCGCGATATTAAGACTGTCGCTTGTTTGAGCCACTCCCTGAGCTAAGGCAATACTTGAGCCCATACAGTATTTAACGTTGGCAAATCCTAAGGGTGGGAACGCTAAAAGGGTATAACATCCAATATCTTGGAAGAAATATACTTCTTTTCCCGTTTTATTTTTAATGCGCTTAACAGCTTTTTTTAATGAAAATCCCGTTGTCATATGCGGACAACCTGGACATAAAACTGGTTTTCTTTTTATTACTTCATATTTCAAATCTTTTAGTTCTTGTAAATTTATTTTTGGGTCGATTTTTGTAATTTTTGAGATTGCCAAAGCTACTTTTGTTGGATCCAATTCACCAACTTGTGGTAGTAATGCATCATCCTTCAGATAAGAAAAAGGATCCTTTCCGAAAATTTTGACATCAATCTTATGTTTTTGCGCTATTCCCAGGATTTGTGTTTCTAAATAAGGATCATTTTCTTCGACTATCAATATTTGTTTGAATTTTTCTAAAAATTTAGCAATTTTTCGTTCAGGTAATGGGTTTATCATTCCGATTTTTAATATAGGTGCTTCAAGATTTAGAAACTCCAGAGCTTCATTAACATAACTGAAAGAAACACCGCTTGTAATTATCCCAAATTTATATTCATTTTCACTGTCTTGGTTTTCAATGAAATTTAAAGGTGTATTTTCTGAGATCTCAAGAGCATTATGCATTCTGTTGAATATTTGCTCATTTTTTAATTCCAAAAAATATAACCTGGAAGCCACATTTACTTCCTTTGAAAGATCGAATGTATCTTGGATTTCGGATTTTTGGATTTCCCCTAAAACAACGCCGCCTCGTGCATGGGCGACATTTGTAACCGTTCTTAGTATAACGGGTATCTTCAATTTTTTAGAGATCCTAAAGGCTTCCTTTGTGAAATCTAAGCATTCTTGAGCATTACCAGGTTCTAATGCAGGAACTTTAAGAAGTTTGAGAAAATGTCGAGAATCCATCTCAACGGCGCTGCTGTGTTGTTCAGGATCATCAGCAACGAGCACTACTAGAGCCGAGTTCTCATTTTTTGGTTTTGTTGTAGCAAGAGCGAAAAATGGATCGGAGGCAACATTTAGACCAACGTTCTTCATACCACACATTGATTTAGCACCACGAGCATATGCGG
>JAUWPK010000147.1 GCA_030611625.1 Promethearchaeum sp.
TATCCCACTTAATACAATATTCTAAAACTATTTAGAATTTCATGAACGAAGTCTAAAAAAATTTCCTGAATTTATATTAAACTTTAAGAAACTAACACATCTTAGTTTAAAAACGAATTCCCTAAATTTAATCCCTCCATCAATTGGTAGACTCAGAAATCTTAGAGAGTTAGACTTAAGTGATAATTATATATCGACACTCCCGCATTCAATAGAAGATCTAAAAAATCTCACTCACTTAAACATCGCATGGAATCGTTTTACTAAAATTCCAGAATGTATTAAGAATTTAATAAACCTTAAATCAATCGATATAGGTCATAATTTTTTTGCTTCTTTAGAAACTTTTAAATTCCTCTTTTCCAATCCCAATTTAACCATAGATAGACGATCCAAAAATACCCTCCCATTATATCCAGATAAAACTCCAAAAGAAGTAATAAATTATTGGTATAATAGAAATTATGAAAAAATCATTGAATATTATAGTCTTCCCATTGAGGAAATCGCCCAAAAATACGCAAAAAATCCGAAATCTTTGACTGACCATGAATTAGAAAGACTAAAATTCGAAGCCACTCAAGATGTGCGTGATATTTTAGAACTATCATTACCTAAAAACGATCCAATTTTAAAAATTATTAATGAAAAATTAAAAATTGAACTAAATAACGGATTGGAATTGATGAGATAGACAATATTGTTAATGAACAGCTTAGGTTCTGAAAGTGGGTCTTTAGAATAAATGTTTTAATTTACGAGACGATAGCGATAACCGGTGTTAATGTGAAGCGTGCGTTCGTGTTTTCGGCGCGTGAGGCTGTTTTACGGCATTATATGCGTTTACAAGCAGGTGCAACGGTTCCTAAAGCTGAGAGTTAATTATTTTAGTACATTTTATTATGGTTTAATATGATTTTTTTTTCTTAACCTTTTAATGGTTGCTTCTTTCAATTCGAAATACATCGATTTCCATAAATGAACTTCTTCTTCCAATTCTCGAACTCTTTTCTTTAGGACATAAATTTCTTTTATCTGTTTTTGTAGTTTCTGTAATGTGGTATTTGACATGCCTGATCCGAATTTTTTTTGTAATTTTAGTTGAATTTTTTGGTATTTTATTCCTTCTTTAAGCAATGAGGATGCATATTCTTGTTTTGCTTTATCAACATGTGGCATAATTATCACTTTTAATTAGATAATTCAGAATGCAGAGATTAATTTTTCAAATTGGTAATGAGTTTTTCATGTTCGGTCACAATTTCTTTCATATTTTTTTTTAAGTATATTTTTTTTTGAATATACGGAATAATTATTGTTTTAATTATTGATACTAATAATGTAAAGTATAATATCGCTCCAGAAATGAAGAGGATATTGGCTTGAGAAATTGCAACCGTTGCTAAATTCTCAAAACTATCGTTGTATTCAGCTCGCCATATATAAACTGGAAAAGAATTGGTTGTCTCATCAATAACTGGAAAAATTTTCTTAAATAGTAGAAATTGCGTTAGTGTCTGAAAAAGTAAAAGAGTAGATAATGATATGAAAGCAAACTGTAGATTTTTTAGATTTTTCTTATCTTCACTGTTCAGTCGCCCGTAAATCCAAATTCTATACAAAAGTAATATTGGTAGGCTGATAAAAATATGTGTCTTAAAGATGAGATATCCCGGGTTGGTCATACCGGGATATATCTGTATTCCTAACACATAAAATAGTTGGGAAGAAAGGATTCCATAAGTGATTGTATGCTTAGAAGCTAGATAAGGTAAGCCATATCCAAAATTGAATCCTACGACTCTATATTTGTATCTTGTAAAAAATGATAAATAGCCAAGCCAAACGAGTATTATTAAGATTTGAGCAATAATAATCGAAATTAGAACCTTTTTATTTTGAAATCTTTGAGTTTTCATAAAATACATCTCTAAGAATAAAACTATTCTAATATCATATTTTATCATTCAAATATTTAAATGTTATCATATTTTATCATTATATCTTTTTAAATGATACTAAAAAATGGAAATATTTGGATCTGAAAATTAATTTTTTATTTAAATATTTTTCATGGTTTTAAGGGCAATATGCGTTTACAAGCCGGTGCAACGGTTCCGAAGGCAGAATAAATTTTTTCTCTATTAATTGTTAATATCTTTTGAATTATCAATATTTTTTTCAATAACATTTCTTCTTTTGCATTTCGGAATTGGAAATTTTCAATCATTAAATAATTAAGATTTTTTATATATTCATGATTCTTTATTGGAAATGGGAGTATTTATCATGCAAACTTTAAAGGAAAACGTAATCAGATTCTTGAAAAACCAATCAGATGATGTTAATGCTGAGGATATAATTGAATTTGTGATCATGAATCAAAAAGTTGCTGAAGGAGAAAAAGATCTTCAAGAGGGACGAATATATTCGCATGATCAAGCAAAAGAGATTTTGAAAAGATGGGAACAATAATATGGACTGAATCTTCATTAGAAGATTTGAAAGAAATTAAAAGCTTTATCGCCTGATTCAAAAAAATTTGCGAATTATTTTATTGATAGATTATTTCAGACAGCTGAAATTTTAGAGAAATTTCCTAAAATTGGAAAAAAAATTAAATCAATTCAAAATTCCGATTATAGAATGATCATTTTTAAAAAATATAGAATTATATATAAAGAAATTGAGGAGAAAGTAGAAATTATAAGAGTTCTTCAAGCAAACAGATTGATGGATATATAAAAAATATTTCAGCAATATGTAAGTTTTTTTTTTTCTAATTCATCGAATCTCTTTGACTCGCCCTATCTTTCCTGAGGTTAATCGCACTTTAATTCCATGGGGATGCTGTACAGAGTTAGTTAAAATATCTTTCACGATTCCTGTAGTTAATTGCCCATTGCGCTGATTTTGTTTCTCAACAATCGATACGGATAATCCGGGTTTTATATTTCTTCTAAGATTTCCTTTCATATGAAAAAATATGACCTTCTAAGATGTTAATTTTTTGAAAGATATTGAAAAAGATTGTTAAGAAATAAAAAAAGGACGATTATCCGGTTCTAGGTATAGATGACCATCTGACTGAGTAAATCTCGGTCTTTTTTTCTCTTTCTACTCAATTAATCATCATAAAACCCCAATAATATCACCACCTCCATTGTAACTAGACTGCCTTATCTCTCCCATCATAACATCACTGTAGAACGAAGGAGCCTGCTCCGAAGAGAAGTCATCCTTTAAAAGAGTTATCAGTTATCGGTTATCAGTTGAGAATTGATTTTTAGGATATCCCTCATTAAGGTCGGAGCAGGACTCCTCCCATTCGGAGTAATTATTAAGATATTGATATAGAGGCGGATTATTTAATGTTATTGGTGTAGTGGTTGGTGGATTGGTGGTCTTATGGAAGAGTAAAATGCTGTAAAGTTCACTATCCCTTAGTGAAAATGGTTTGTGGCTTAGTTTTGCCAATTTTTCACTATAATATAGTGACACCCATTCAATATTTCTTAAAAATGTTATGATATCATTAAAATATAATGAAAAAATAATCAGAACGGGTTCAATCTTGGAAATTTAACAAGATAACCGATAATCAACCCGTCAGATTGCGATCAATTATCATTACTTTTTTCAGTTCATTTTATCATTTTATATATTTTCTTCAGCCATGGCAATCAATGTTAATAGAGAAGCTTGAGCGATTTTTTTCATAAAATCAAAATCTACATGCTCAACAGTGTCCGATCCTGTATGATAATGGGGACATCTAAAATACGCACAATCTGATATCAAAATAGCATGAATATTTTCTCGTCAAAATGGTGAATGGTCAGCTCTTAACAAATCAGGCATCTTTATAATTATATTATCATAATTCGTTCCGGTATATATAACTGCAACTTTTAAATTAACTTGTTTTGCGTTTTTGATAAAAAAATCTGCCTCTGATGTAGAATTGATATCAACCAGTAAAGAAGCGAAATTTCAAACGGTAATATCTTTCACACCGGTATTTTTGAAATTCTTGGAAAGAAATGGTATTGATTTTAGAATAGGTTTTGTAATTAATTTTTTTTCCTCTATACTGATTACATTTCTATATATAACTTTATTTCAATCTAATTTCGGCCGCTTTTTGATGACCGTGCAACCCTTCTTGCTGAGCCATATTTGCTGCCAATTTTATTAAGGCTTGTCGGTTTTCAAGCTTAATTTTCTGAAATGTTACAATTTTTACAAAATCTTTCACAGATAATCCTCCTGAATATCGTGCCACCCCATTAGTTGGTAAGATGTGATTAGTACCCGAACAATAATCCCCAAATACTTCGGCAGAATATGGTCCAATGAATAACGAACCATAATTTCTAAGATATGGGATAATAGTATCTGGTTTTTCAATTTGGATTTCAAGGTGTTCGGGAGCAATCCGGTTGGAAATTGCTACAATGTCCTCCATAGAATTAAGTATAAAGATCCCTCCATTTTCTAAAGCCATTGTTGCTATAGATTGTGTTGAGAGCATGGGAAGTTGTTTTTCAATAGCTTCATTGACTTTCAAAGCAAGATTCTGTGATGTAGTAAGTAAATTAGCTATTGCATTCGGATCATGTTCGGCTTGTGCTAATAAATCGGCGGCGATAAATTCGAGATTTCCTGTCTTATCTGCTATGACTAACACTTCACTCGGTCCAGCAATGAAATCGATCCCCACTTCCCCAAAAACCAATTTCTTTGCACTTTGAACATATTTATTCCCTGGTCCGACTATCTTACACACTTTTGGAATAGATTCAGTACCATAAGCTAAGGCACTGATTGCTTGAGCTCCCCCAATTCGAAAAATTTGAGTAGCTCCAGAGAGATCCGCAGCAACGAGTATAATCGGGTGAATTTTAAGAGAACACATTACTATTTCTTTGACACCCGCTACTTTTGCAGGAATAATACTCATCAATACAGTGGAAAAGAGGGGAAACCTTCCTCCTGGGATATAACTGCCTACTGAATCGAGAGGAATCACTTTTTGTCCTAACTCAACAAATTCATCTTCATAAGAAAAATCTCGGAAATTCTCCAATTGTTTCTTCGCAAAAGTTTTAATCCTTTGAGCAGCGACTTTGATTGAATTCACAATCTTGGGATTGACCATTTGATAAGCATTTTCTATTTCCTGATCGCTTACTCTAATTTGAGATAGATTTTCGTTGTCAAATTGCTGAGTATATTTGAAAACTGCTGCATCTCCATGATTTTTTACGTTGCTTACAATTTCATTTACAGAATCAATCACATTAACTTGCTGTTTGGCAAAAAAAGGCTCAAAAAAAGCTTCCATTGATGATTTTTCATAGTAAATTTTCAATTATCGTCCACCCTCTCCATTCAATTCAAGTAACAGCCGTTTATAACATTCAGGCTCCTCTTCAAATATATAAAGCGTAGAAGACACGATAACCCCACTTCCGCCAATAGATCGTAGACATCGAATCACTTCTTGCAATTTTGATCGTTCTACTATGATATGAACAGCATTCCAATTATTACCATTTCTTGTATAAATTCGCGAAATCGTGGGTCCCTGTAAACCAGTTAGCTGAGGGTGCGTAAAAAGCTTCTGGGATAGAATTTTAGGACTAGATTCCCTCACATTAGCAAAAACCTGCACAAATTTTCGGCCACGGAGAAAAGCCTCAAAATACTTTAATAAATCTCGAGCGATTCTTAGGACTTCTGGGTTTTCTAAACTTGATCGATTTCCAATAAATACTGCTTGTGATTTGAGAATAGTTCCCCCCTTTATCTGCTTTAATCGGTTGGCGCGTAATGTTTCACCAGAGGAAACTAAATCTACAATGATATCACTATAATCTAATGCTGGATAGACTTCGAGAGCTCCTTTCCCTTCAATTAATTGAAATTTTCCCGCTATTCAGGACGCCTTAATAGAATATTGGAATACAATTTATGATTTAACCAAAAGAATCAAACCTGAAAACTTCCGAAAACCAGCATGGAAACTAATAATTACTTTGGATGTTGGATATAATGATCCCAAATATCATAACGGCGTAGAAGGATTCTGGGTAATATTTCAATCTGAACCTTTTCCTATCAACTCCGATACAGAAAAAATAATAAAATCAGCAATTAATGAAATTTTACAAACGAGACAAAAGATTTGATTAAATCCCACTATTCAAAAAAGAAAGATTTTTGATTTTTTATTGGAAAATCTCGTTTAGAGTAAATCGAGTTCATTTAAATAATGAATTTTGTTCTTTAAAATCATAAAACTCGAAATTAAATCAAGAAAATGAAGAAAAAGGTTTTAATGTTGGTTAAACGGTATTTCCCCTTTTTTCTCAAAAAAATCTTTTAATCTTGATTCATATTTTCCCTGTTCAATTTGAGTTAATTCAGAAAAACTTTCATTATCATCATGAGGAATATGCTCTAAAATCCAATTTTTCCTCGCAAATTTATTAGAAAAGGTTTTTTGAAACACTATTTTAGATGTAAATACAGAAACAACCCAACTCTTTTTTGTTTTCCCGAAAATATACTCAATTTTTCCACATTTTATCAGTTTTACTTTTTTTCTTTTTGTTGACAATTTTAAAATTATCTCGATTTAAAAATTTCATTAATTGAAAAAATCTTGTTATCCAATCTAAATGCTCGTGCTTTCTTAATTAGTTTTTGCTCGATTTTGTCGATTCTTTCATTATAATCGACCAAATCATCACCGTAGTAAATATGAAAGGCTTTCATTTTTAATAATAATTCAATAAATCCAATCCAGAATTTTGGAAAGAAACCTGATTTGAATCTCAAACATCGGAATTTGGCGAGAATATCGTTTAAATCATCCAACTGTGTTAGGAATAAAATATCATTTGAAAAAATAAAAAAACTCGTAACTAAACCCATCATATATGGTTTTTTCCTCCTAATTTTTTGAATTGATTTAAATTTATAGTTTAAAAATTGTTTTCTGTCGGTTTCTGTGTTAGAATCTATCTCCAATTCATAAAATTTTTTTAAAAAATAGTATTTATGATTGCCAATATTGGTTTTAAATTCATTGAAAACCTTGCATAATTTAGCTGGAGTAATAACTTTATTGAATGCTTTGTAGAGTTTGTAATAAGCCCATGAAATTCCTTTATTAAAATGGGTGAATTGTGGCTCTACATAGTATTTAATTGAAAAAAGGGAGTCGCTATGAATGAAATTAATGAATTCAGTTGGATCTTGAATAGATAAAGCCTCTTTTTTTCTAATAATTCCATCATTTAAGCCTAAAAACCACCCAATTTTATGTAGGAATTGATTTTGATTTGTTTGTATCATATTTTTTCTCGATTTTTAAAAAGAGAAGGATTAATATAATCTTTTGTAAACAAATAGTAATTCATAATTGTACAAATTTTATTAAAGAATTTAGAAATAATCCCAATTTTTATATATGATTTTGAAAAAAATATAAAATATCCTTTTATTTTATCATCTTTACTTTAAGTATTACTTATATTATTTTTTTTGAGTTTTGCAAACCAAAAAATAATTGCCAGTACAATAAGAAGTCCTGTTGTTATGTATCTTAAGATTTCAGATGGTATTGTAAAATTATCCAAGATAAGGAAATAAGCAACAACCACTGCAATAGAACTAATGAAATGACTTATCGCAATGACAAACGATGACAATAGAGCAGATTTTATCGATTTTTCTTGTTTAATTGAATAAAGAAATGCAAATGGCCATCCATGACCTGGTTCCAATCCATGTAGCAGACCAAACAATATTACACCCACAATTCTCTAGCGATTTAGAAATTGGAATATATTTTATCTTCAATTTTATTTTTAGAAGACCTGAAACGTTGGAAAGGATGCAAAAAGTATATAGTGATGGAATTGGTGAATTAAAGGAAATTAGGGATATATATAATATTGATCCAACTGAATTTACTGTTCATTGTAAGGAACAAGGATTTCAATTAGAAAACAACAATCCTAATATCTGCCAAAGCAATATTTTTGCATTATTAATGACCAAAATTGGTCGATTACATAAATGGCCATGTGTAATTAAGAAAATCAACATCGGTAGGTTAATAACTTGTGATAATCCCGTTCTTCGGTTTGATATGAAATATGGAAACATCTACCTTCTAACACTTGATCCTACTCATTACATTTGCTTTGGATATTATCAAGATAACAATTTGTTTAACCAAGTTATTAAATAGTTAAATAATTTTATAATACCCTCTAAAGAGATCAATAAATCTCTAATAAAAAGAGCAAATTTTTTCCTGATTCTATGAAACAACTCTAAAATTAATTTTATAGATCTAATAAG
>JAUWPK010000295.1 GCA_030611625.1 Promethearchaeum sp.
TAAAAAAAAAGATTTAAATTCCTTTGAAAAATTTAAAGATTTAATTGTTTTTTTAAAGAACCACTTATTTTCAACAGTAATTTATGGAGTAGATATTAATCCACGCGCTGTAGTTATCACGAAAATTAGACTTCTTCTAAATTACATAAGTTCATGGGATTTCTCATTTTCAAGTTTTTTACACCCTAAGTTTTTGCAGTTAAATATTTGCACAGGTAATTCTTTAATTGGTTTGAGTAATTGGAATGAAGTTGATAACTATGGAGTAAATAATAGCAATGAAATTAAACCCTTTCATTGGAATGTTGAATTTCCAGATGTTTTTCCAATTAATTCAAATAATTGGGGATTTGATATTATCTTAGGAAACCCTCCGTATGGAAACTTACTCTCAAATTCGGAAAAAAAATTAATTATTCCATATTATTCATTCTTAAATGAAATATCAGCAGCTTTCATTGAACGTGCAATCGATTTAAATCGAAAAGGTGGTTCTATTGCATTCTTAACAAGTTATGCAATTTGTTTTATTAAAGACCTTTCTAATACGCGCAAAAAAATCGCTAATGCATATAAAATAAGTAAAATCGCAACATTCGACAGAGACAAATGCCGATTTTTTACAAATATGACACAATCTGTTTCGATTATTCAATGTATAAACAAGTTTTCCTCAGATATTTTTAAAAAAAATCAATTTTCAGATATTTTGACAACAAATATGTTTAGAAAAATGCCAGACCTTAGAAATCTAAAATATAAAAATGCAAACCGATATTTATTAGGAAAAAAAATTGGAGTTTCCTTTAATGAAAAGCATAGACTTCCCAAGATTGGAAAAAAATGGTTAGTAGAATTTTTAGAATTTTTTTTAAAACAAGTTCAAATAAATTCAAACAAAAATTTGCTGATTCTAGGAGATATTTTAAATTCTTTTATAATTGTTCGAAATTCGGATGAGTATAGAAATAAGTTAATTCAATTTGAGAAAAAAGGGAAGAGAAAAGAAAATTTATTTGCAATTAGAATATCGGGAAACTACTGGTATAATGCTTGGGAAAACCCACCTTATTTTGGATCCCAGATTGCATTAGTAGAAATATCAAGAAATATAAAAGGTTTAAAACATTTTCTCTTAATTCTAATTAATAGCTCACTTTATTATGTTTGGTTTAGAATTTACAGTGATGGGAGGCACATGAATTCAGATATTATGAAAGCTTTTCCACTTCCACAAGACCTACAAAATAAATTAGAGAAATTTTATGAAATTCTCAAAGATTTTTCTTCACTTTTAATGAAAAAACTCTTTGATTTCTATGATAAAGAGCATCGTAGGTTTAACACTTCAGAAATAAAGGATATTATTGATATATGTGATATTATTTTGGGTAAAATATATGAACTCCCCGATGATATGGTAAATTACATTCAAAGTTTTGAACCCTCAGTTCGCGGTGGAAAAAAAATATCATTTGAAATCGAAGAAAAAATTCAAAACTTATTAAATAACTCTTGTAATAAGAAAAATAATGAAAATTTATTTGACAAATTGAAAATAGGGAGAATTTAGTTGAAAAATAATATTATTATAATCCGCCCCAAGCATATTCTTTTATTTATTATAGATTTCATCTTAGCCGCGTATATATATTACGTTAATTTCACTCTTCTTGGAAATCCTTCTGGAAGCTGCATCTACTTATCCCTAATGACATTTATTTTTACTTGGCTTTGCTGGTCTTTATATTATGAATTGAGAGATTTCTGGCAATTTAGGTGGTACAGAGTTGATAAATTACAGGTTAAAATAGATTCTGTTCGAATTCCAATTCAATGGTCCAAAAACAATCAAAATCTAAGCAATAATAAGAAAAGAGAAACTATTATTGAAGAAAATCCAGTTTTATACGGTGAAATTTTACATTGGAATGGAACCACCCCAAAATCTCCCGTTGTTATATTTTGTCATGGATTTTCTGATGACTGCATTTATACTCGCCATATTACAATCCCTATCGCCTTATCCGGATATGATGTATTGACATTTGATAGTAGAGGTTCAGGAAAATCAAGAAAAGCGGGAAAAACGAATCAATTTGTTGAAATAACCCGTGATCTGAAGGATGTCATGGAATATGTGAAAAATCATTCATTTTTGGGCGATCGTCCAATCTACTTAGTTGGAATTAGTTTGGGATCACTTGCCTCGATAAGGCAAGGATTAAATGATTATTTGGTTGAAAAAATTATTGCTGTTGCTGCAATGTCCAATTATAGGGACAATATCCCTCAATCACCTATTGCTTTCAAGAAAAATTGGTGGTTATGGCTTAGATACACCTTTTTTGGTGTGATGATGAACCCTTTAGATGAAATTAATTATGAACTTTCACCAATGTTGCAATTAAGAAAATTAAGAAAAACCTTTGAAAGTGAAGCTGAGTGGATTAATTTTACTTCGAAGAAGCTATTTTTAATCCATGCCAAGAATGATAAGATCATTTCTTTTGAAATGTTCTTAGAAAATCGTAATGTAGCAAATTTAAAATCAAAATACAAAAATTGGGTAATTACTAAATCAGGAGGACATAATTTCTTGCAATATGAACTCCCGCTTGTAAGTACGATCATTTCTATGTTGAATTAATTAATTGATAACACAGTAATTATTCAGGCTCTTTTTTTTCTTCTTCTTCCTTTTCTTTTTCTTTCTGCACGAATTCAGGTAGTGCTATTTTCACATTCTTCGCTTCCACAGATCCCTCTCTTTTTCCAGGTTCTACCTCAAAACTGACCCTTAATTCGGGCAAAAGAGTCTTAAAACCCTCCATTTCTATACTCGAATAATGGCAGAAAATTTCATGATTTTCTTGATCTGGTGGAATATTATCTCTTATTATAAATCCATAACCCCTTCTCGGGCTAAACCATTTTACTTTTCCGAATTCACGCCCATCTACAGGTTCTGACATATTTTTTTCACTTATTTTTAAATTTTAATTCAAATAAAATTTCAAAAATTTCTTTCATTTACTATTTTGTTTATAAAACATATTTATATTTTTCTCTAAAACTCAAAATATTATTATTATTAGCTTTCTAATCCTACATAAAAGTGTAGAAATGAAAATGAAAATTGAACCTTTTGTGAAGCAAATTAAAGATTTAATCAAGGAAAAGGGAGAAATAAATCAAGAACCTCCAAATAATGTTGAAGCAGTAGTTGTACGGGAAGAACATTTTTCAGGCAAATATTCCGCCACGATAGGAGTCGGGCTAATTAATTCAAGTATTTCGACCACAAGGTGGTTCGATGTGAGAGGAAAAATATATAACGACACTTTAAACAGCTTCAGTGATTCAAATTTAAGGGTTGAACCGAAAGCATTCGCTACAACAAAAGGTTTAACTTATATTTGTTCTGTATTCAAACCAGGTTTAATAAGAGCAGTGGATGAAGCATTGTGGCATAATAAATTTAAAAATTTAAATGATTTTATTGAGATCTTGGAAAATTTTGGAAAAAACGATTTGAAATCACTGTTTGAAGCATTATAATTATTTATTCTAATGTTTCAATTTAAAATTTTCATTCGGGGTAATCAAAAGAATACTTTCCTTTAATTTACTTACGTTTCCTCCATGTTGGAGGCAATATTTTTTAATTAGCTGAAGTTGATTGTGCAGAATTTGTTTATCTCCTGAATCCTGTATACCTTTCGCAATTCTTACAATTGGGCTCAAATCAACAACCATTATGTGTCCATCTAATAAATTATGCTTTAAAACAGTAAAATCGTTATTTGAATGGATTGCTATCTGTTTTATATATATTGAATTAGTTATCCTGCTTGTAAAAGGAGTATTTATTTTATTTTTTTTGCGAGAAAACATTCCCATTTTTTATCATATAATCCATATTTTCTTTGGTTAAAATGATAAATAATATTAGCATATTATCCAAATGTAAAATTGAAATTTACATACATTCATCAGTAATTTTGAAAAAATAGAAAAAAAAGTGATTTTAAATGTTTAACTTTATCTGTTTCGCTCTTGTTCGTAAAGTTACTTCTGTTACACGAGCGATATCACTAATCTCTGTTTGAGTTTTTCGTTCTGCTGTTGGTTTAGCTGCAATATATAGAGCTGCAGCAGCTAATCCTTTAGGATCTTTGCCCATTTTTTTTAAACCATGTCTTAACGCAGTTTTTAATAAATCTGCTGCTTTCTGTTGTACTAGAACTGATAAATTCAAATCGTTACCGAACCTGAATACAAGTGGTCCTGGTGATATTGGCCTGTAACGGAGTTTAAGCACAGGTAAAACCATACGTACTACTAGTCCCAATGAACGATGAACGCTTCGCAAAGGAAGTAATGCTACATCAACCACTTCCTCCAATAGGCGGGGAAAATCATGAATTCTTATTGCTGCATACATTGATGCTGTAACAAATGAGTCTATACTTCTTCCCATGGTTAATTTTTGCTTAGCAACCTCAGAATAAATC
>JAUWPK010000225.1 GCA_030611625.1 Promethearchaeum sp.
ATGAAGCATCAAACATCTATGTAAATTCCAATGATCTCAAATATCTTAAGAAGAATTCAATTTTTAAATTACTACCGGAAAAACGAGATATAATAAAATTAAGTGATTCTCCAATCGAAACTTTGTTTGGTTTCAAAATTATTGATAGACATAACACATTTTGTATCGATTACACCTTTGAATCTTTGATATTAAAACACAAACAGGAATTATCCATTGAATTTATGAAAATCTTCCCAATTTTTGAAGTAAACATTAAAAGTGCAAATGAAATTTTTCACCAAAAACATCCCGAGGTAAAAGACATTGACTAATAATCAGAAAATTGTGGGTAAAATAAGATCAATCAATGGTTCTGTAATCAAAGTTGAAGGTTTTTCATATCAATCAGTTGGGGACATGGTCAATGTTAGTGAGGAATTACATATAATAGGGGAAATCATTAAAATAATAGATAATATTGCTGTAATTCAATGTTATGAAGAAACTTTAGGGCTTAAATTAAATGCAATTGTAACAAATCTTCAATATCCTCTTTCGATGGAACTTGGCCCAGGATTACTCAATGCAATATATGATGGGATTCAACGCCCTTTGGATTACATTGCAAAAATTACAGGAGATTTCATTTCGCGTGGAATTAGAGTTAACGCACTTGATCGGAAGAAGGAATGGAAGTTTATACCAACGGTTAAAAATGGTGAAGTTGTAAGAGCAGGAGATATTATCGGATATGTACAAGAATATTCACTTCATCATGAAATAATGATTCCACAAGGCATATGTGGTACGATTACAGGTATCTCTGAAGGAAATTTCAATATTGTAGAGAAAATTTGCGGTATTAAAAATAAAATTTATGATCAAAAAATGCTTTCCAAATGGCCTATTCGCCTCCCTCGTCCTTATCATAAACGATTGATGCCTGATCGACCATTAATAACCGGAACTCGAGTGTTTGATTTATTGTTTCCTGTGGCTAGAGGAGGTGTTGTAGCAGTCCCTGGAGGTTTTGGTACGGGTAAAACAGTTGTGCAACATTCTTTAGCAAAATTTGCAGACGCTGATGTTATTGTATACATAGGTTGCGGTGAACGTGGCAATGAGATGGCAGATTTATTAAACAGTTTTCCTAAATTAGTAGATCCAAAAAATAATCAACCCTTAATGGAACGAACAATTATGATTGCAAATACGAGTAATATGCCTGTTTCTGCACGTGAAGCCTCAATTTTTTCAGGAATAACTATGGCTGAATATTTTCGAGATATGGGAAAAAATGTATTACTCTTAGCTGATAGTACGAGTAGATGGGCAGAGGCTTTAAGAGAATTATCAGGTAGACTAGAAGAAATGCCCACCGAAGGAGGATATCCAGCATATTTAGCAACGAGATTAGCTAATTTTTACGAACGAGCTGGTTTGATTGAAATTGTGGGAAATCCAAGAAGGGTTGGTTCAATCACAATTATTGGTGCTGTGTCTCCTGGTGGTGGTGATTTCAGTGAACCTGTTACTACCAACACTAAAAGATTCGTAAAAGCGTTTTGGGCTTTGGATCCAAACCTTGCTTATGCTAGACATTACCCTTCAGTTAATTGGACGAATTCTTATTCGTTATATGATAATTTAGCTGAATTTTGGGAAGACAATATCCATAAAGGATGGGAAGAATATCGAAAAGCCATAAATTACATCCTCTCCCGAGAAGGAGAGCTATCAAGCATCGCTAAGTTAATTGGACCAGAAAATTTGCCTCCAGATCAGCAACTGATTATATATACAGCGGATTTAATCAAAGAAGGTTTTCTCATTCAAAATGGTTTTAATGATAACGATCGTTACTCTTCTCCTGAAAAAACTATGAAGCTTATCAGCTTATTTTTGAAATTTTATAATGAAAGTTTAAGTTTGATTAAACAAAATGTTCCATTCTTTCGATTCAAAGAATTAGAAGTAATTAATTCAATCAGGCGAGCAAGGTTAGATGTAAGTAATGATAATTTGGATGAATTGGATTTACTAGATTTAATGCTTTCCCGCGATCTATTACAGATTCACAGACAGTATGCGGAGTTGCTCTAAAAAATGTCACTAATTTATAAAAATCTCACAACAGTTAAGGATCCTTTGCTGTATTTAAAGCCAATAGAACATCATGATATAAAAAATGGAAGTATGGTTCATATAAAAACAAGAGAAGGGATAAGAACAGGGCAAGTTTTAAGTGTAAATAGCGAAATAGTTGTAATACAAGTCATTGAAGGAACATTTGGGATTGGTGTTGGAACAGCGGAAACAGAAATAACTTTTCTTGAAAAAACATTTGAAATTGGAGTCTCTAGGGAGATGATTGGCCGTAGATTTAATGGAATGGGACTTCCTATAGACGGAGGAGACCCAATTTTGCCAGAAGAAATGCGTAAGATTGATGGTGAGCCTATAAATCCTACCAGACGAGCCTATCCAAAAGATGTTATTCAAACTGGTATATCTCTTTTCGACGGACTTAATACTCTTATTCGTGGACAAAAACTACCAATATTTACTGGACAGGGTCTTCCCCATAATAGATTGATCGCCCAGATAGTAAATAATGCAAAAGTCAGAACTAATGAACCTTTCATGACAATTTTTTGTGGAATTGGAATTTTAGCAGAAAGTGCACTATATTTCAAACAAAAATTTGAAGAACGAGGAAAAACTAGGTTGATATCTTTTATTAATTTAGCTTCAGATCCTACAATTGAGCGGTTAATTGTTCCAAAAATCGCTTTGACCACTGCAGAATTTTTAGCTTTTAAGCATGATATGCATGTACTAATTGTATTAAGTGATATGACCAGTTATGCAGAGGCTTTACGGGAAGTATCAAATATTAAAGGTGAAATCCCGGCCAGAAAAGGGTTTCCAGGGTACATGTATAGTGATCTTGCTTCAATATATGAACGAGCAGGTCGAATTCGCGGAAGAAAAGGATCAATTACTCAAATTCCAGTGGTTACAATGCCCAATGATGACATATCACATCCTATTCCAGACTTAACCGGATACATAACCGAGGGTCAGGTTGTGCTTTCAAGAGACTATCATCAGAGGGGAATTTTCCCTCCTATATATCCACTTGCTTCATTATCTCGTCTAATGAAAGATGCAATTGGTAAAGGCAGTACTCGAGAGGATCATGGTGATGTGGCATCCCAGCTTTATGCCGCTTACAATAAATTCCTGCAAATCAAAGAACTAGAATCGATCATTGGTTCTGACAGCATTACACTCATCGATAAGAAGTATTTAGAATTTGGAGCTCTTTTTGAGGATTATTTTGCTAATCAAGGAGAAACTGAGCGAACATTTGAAGATACTTTGAATATAGCTTGGAATATATTAAGCCTTCTTGGAGCTGGTGAATTAATTAGAATTAAGAAAGAATATATCAAGAAATATTTCGTGAAAAGGAGATAAAAATAGTTGTCATTTAAGAATTTAAAAAATACTAAGCCGGAACTTGACAATCTCAAAAAAAAAAGGCTTTTCTCTCTTAGAGGGGAAAATCTTCTTGATCTAAAGCGAGTACAAATACTTAAATTGTTAAGAGAATACTCAAAGGATTACTTTGCTTTAAGATTGGAGATGCGTGATCATTTTTTGGAAGATATAAAACTGCTCAAATCCACATATGAAACAATTGGGATAAAGAAAATGAATCGTATAGCAAAATTCACTAAGACAACTTTAGCTCCAGAAATTGAAATTACTTTTGTGCATGAAATGGGTATCGATGTACCTCGGATTGAGTTAATTCTTCCCAAAAAGCAATTTCCTACTTATTCATACTCCAGCACAACGCTGTATATCGACATTTTAATTAAAAGATTGAATGAAGTATTGAAAATTATTATGAAACTAGCAGAAAGTGATTATCTACTATACCATGTAGCTGAAGAAAACAAAAAAGTAACTCGTCGAATTGATGCACTTGATGAGATCATTATCCCACGCTTATCTGCAAGCATTCTGACAATCACTGAAATTTTGAATGATGAAGAACGTGAGGAATTTATCAGAATGAAAAATATTAAAGAATTTTTAGATATCGAAAATGATTAACAAAATATTGGTGAAATTAAATGTTACGCCCCGAAAAAATGAGTTTATTGGAAATATCCATCCATAAATCAAGAATACCTCAATTTTTAATTGAAGTCCCTAAGCACAAAATCCATATTAAATTGTTTGAAGAAACTGAAAAAAAAACACCACATCATCTAAGAAGGGGACATTTCTTAACTGAATCCACAGAACTTGATGATATCAATCAAAAAATTAACGAAATTGAAGATAATATAATATATTATTTTCAAAATTTCCAGTTTGAGCCAGATAAAATCGAAAAACCCAATAAGGATTTAAGACATAAAGTGGTAATTTCATCGATGACTGATGGAATCAACCAGTTATATGAGCATATAACTCCTGAAATTCGACATTTGAAGGGATTTTTAAAAGATATTGAAGTTACTCAAAAAGAGATCAAAAAAGATAAAATTTTAAGAGAAATTCTATTATGGCTGTCAAAATATGAAATTACGAGTATTTCTTTAGATTGGTTCGATCAGATGGAATTTAGAGTATTTTATTCAAACCCAAATGAATTTACCGATTTAGAAGTTGTTTTAGAGCATGATGAAGTCCCATTAATAATAGAATTCAAAGAATTTAACGAGAATTTCACTTTTTTCTTTACAATATTTCATCATTCATATCATCAAAAAATTTCTGAAATTTGCCGTAGCGCCACTGAAATAACTAACTTTGAAGTATATTTTAACGAAACTGGCTTGAATATAATCTTACTAGATGAAATCATTAAATTTCGTAATGAGAGAATTGAAAAAAATCAAAATTTAATTGAAGAAGTAAAAAATAAATCCCAAAAATTCCGTGCGTATATGGAATTATTACAAAATTTTAAAAAATATGAACTCCTCGAAAAACAATGTAGAGAAACATATAGAGGAGATATTGTTAGGCTTAAAGCATTTGTACCTGCTTCGGATCAAGATGAAATAACTGCTTCTTTAATTGAAAAATTTCAAGGAAATATCCGTATAATTTCTCACACGATTGAAGATCAACCAAACGAAAAATCAAAATCTGAAGAAATACATATTCATGGAACAGAATCTGAAGAATATAATATTGAAGCAGGAGACGCAGTACAAACTAAATTGGTAGTTCCTTCCTTAATTAAACCCAATAAAATTTTTAAACCTTTTACTCTTTTAACACGACTGTATGGAATAACTAATTATTCTGAGTTAGATCCGACACCAATTGTAGCAATAACGTATCCATTATTATTTGGGTTGATGTTTGGTGATGTAGGGCAGGGTCTTGTCCTTTGTCTTCTCGGTTTATTAATGGTAGTGATGAATCTAAAAAATAAAAAAAATAGTATGTATGATGCTGGATTTTTATTAATATGGTTAGGTCTGGCTGCTTGTTTTGGAGGTTTAATGTATGGATCGTTCTTTGGCTATGAAGAATTGTTTCATCCACTCTTTGTTAATCCTATGCATGAGGTTACGACTATATTAAAGATGTCAATATTTGTTGGTGTGGTTCATATTTGCATTGGTTGGAGTCTTGCAATGTTAAATGACATTCATAACGGCAAGGTCTTTTTAGCTTTTGCAGAACCATTCTTGAAAATCTTAATGCTAATCGGAGGAGCATTTGTGATATTTAATTTTAGTTTTAATATTGATAAATGGCTTTCTCCTGACACTTCTCCACCATATCCAATATTATTGCCCATTATACCAGCTTTATTTCTATTGATTGTTAAACCTATGGGGAGAATTTTTGGTGTCGAGTATTTAAAACATGAATCTGTAGGCGGACTGTTAGGAGAACAAGCAGTTGATGTGGGTGAAACATTCTTAAGCATCCTCTCCAATGTAGCTAGCTATTCTAGGGTCTTGGCTTTGGCAATGGCTCATATGGGACTAATGTTGGTAATCATGGAAATCGTAAAAATGTTTAATTCAGTAATTGCTGTAATATTAATAGTAGTTCTTGGAAACTTATTCGTTATTGTCCTCGAAGGAATGTTAGCTGGAATTCACGCAATGCGTTTAACTTTCTATGAATTCTTTGGAAAATTCTATGCGGCCGATGGAATTCCATATAAGTTTACAGAAATAAGTTCCAAATATAGCGTGATTGAATTTGGCGAAAAGTGAAAAAAAAAAAAAATATTCGAAATTACAAAATATTGATAGATTTTTAATTCCAATTATATAAATATTAATTAATTTTTTAATT